>JBDTYC010000078.1:0-7108 GCA_040005815.1 Chloroflexota bacterium | reverse complement strand
CTGGTGGCGCGCGTCCGATCTCTGCTGCGCATCAAGGACTATCACGACACGATCCAGGCCCAGAAGGCCGAGCTTGCGGAGCTGAACACGACGCTCGAGAGCCGCGTGCAGGCGCAGGTCGACGAGCTGGAGCATCTCGGCCGATTGCGTCGCTTCCTGTCGCAGCAGATAGCAGACCTCATCGTCTCGGAAAACGACGAATCGGTGCTCGCGAGTCACCGGCGCGAGATCACCGTCGTCTTCTGCGACCTTCGCGGCTTCACGGCCTTCTCGGAGACGGCGGAGCCGGAAGAGGTGATGTCGGTGCTGGGGGAGTTCCATGAGGAGCTGGGGAAGCTGATCTTCGAATTCGGAGGAACCCTGGAGCGGTTCGCCGGCGACGCGCTGATGATGTTCTTCAACGATCCGTTCCCCATCCCTGACGCAACCCTCAAGGCCGTGCGGATGGCCGTCGCCATGCAGGAGCGGGTCGCCGACCTTCAGGTGGGCTGGCGCAAACGCGGACACGACCTCGCCCTGGGGATCGGGATCGCCCTCGGGTTCGCGACGCTTGGCCGCATCGGCTTCGAGGGACGGTTCGACTACGGTGCAGTTGGCAGCGTCGTCAACCTGACCGCGCGGTTGTGCAGCGAGGCGCTCGGCGGGCAGATTCTGCTGGCGGAGCGCGCGTACGCCGCCGTCGAAGGTGTCGTGACTGCCGAACCGATGGGCCCATTGACCCTGAAGGGGTTCCATCGGCCTGTCCAGGCATACCTTGTCAGTCACACCGAGATCCCCGATACGATCCCAGTTCCGATGGCAGAACCTACGGCGGAGAGTACCTAGGCGATGAAAACTGGAGTTCCACCACTCGCCGCGCTCCTTTGGGCCATCCTGGCTCTGGCTGGGTGCGGGACCACGGGGACGCCATCAGCCGAAGCGCAGGCCTCTGCCACGACCGAACCCACGAGCCAGGGAACGGACCTCGCCGCTGTCGTCTGCGACGCCGCGCCGAAGCCGTTTGACCCGAGCAACATCGATCTCACCGGGCCGTGGGCCGGTGACGATGGGGGCATCTACTATCTCCGGCAGATTGGCTCGGTCGTATGGTGGAACGGGATGTCCGGGCGCGACCTCAGCCCGCTGGATCTGGGCCGCGAATGGAACAACGTCGGCCGGGGCGTGATCACCGGGGGCGTGATCACCGGGCTCGAGATCGACGTCGAGTGGTCGGACGTGCCCCGTGGAGGGGACCTCAACAACGGGACTTTGCTCCTGAACATCCAGGACGATGGGAATGGCAACGTCCAGATCGTCAAGGTCGGCGGCGATGAAGGGTTCGGCAACTCGGTCTGGACGCCCTGCGCACCCGTCGAACTTCAGGTCGCCGAGTACGTGCGCGCCTACGGTGGGGAACCGCATCAATACGGCGTCATTCTGACCCTCGACGCGTGCGGCGACCTCGCCGACCTCAACGAGACCGTTACCACCGCGTTGGATACGGCGGATGCCGGCAGCCCCGATTTCCAGGCTGCCCTTGGCTATTCTCACGCGATCAGCGAGCGCAAGCTGGCACTGGATTGCTGACTAGCGCAGGGCGCCGTCCAGCACCTCGTGCAGGTTAGCAGCGAACATCTCGGGCTGGCCCGGCCAACCGAATTCGCCGCCCATGAACCCGCCATGGTGGCTGGGGAAGGTGACCGGCTCAATGCCCAGTCGCTCCGCCACGGCGAAGGCGCCGCGGTTGGCCAGCTCGCCACGTGACTCGGCCCCAGCGGCCATCACGATGCGCGTCGGCGCGGCGCGAAGCGCGTCGAAGTCCGGCAGGAAGCTGGTGACGGTGAGGATGGTCTGGCCCATGAGCGGGTCATCCCGGGACCCGTCGTCCTCGGTCGGGATCCCGAACACGGCGGGTTCCCCACCGGGCCAGCCGGACCGATCGGCCGGAATCTCGCCTTTGTGGCCGGTCAGCGCGAGGAACTTGGCCATCCCCGCGCCCCTGCCGTCGCGCATATAGGCCTCGTGGACGTCCCGGGCAGCGGCCATCGCGGCCTCGGCATCGGGGAGAACGGCGGCAGTCGGCGGCTCGTGCGCGACGAGGGTCAGGACCTGCTCCGGGTGCTCGGCCACCAGCGCCAGGGCATTCACGGCACCGCCGCTGCTGGCGAACAGATCGACTGGACCGACGTTCAGCGCCGTGATCAGCCGATGCAGGTCGTCGGCCTGCTCCGCGACCGTGGTCTGCGTGGCCCCATCGGTCCGCCGGCTGCGGTCGGACATCCGCGGGTCGTAGGTCACCACTGTCCGCTCCGTGAAGAACCCGGCCAGGGTGGCGAATCCGGCGGCGCCCATCGGCGACCCGATCATCAGAAGGACCGGGTGCGGATTGGCCTCGCTGGCGCGCACGTCGTATGTCAGCACGGCGCCGGGGACTTCGAGGGTATGAGTCGTCATCTCGGTCATGGTGTCTCTCATCATTGCTCTTCTCTCAGACCTTCGCCGCCACGCCTTCGGCCAGGATCGCATCGATCTGGCCCACAGCCTGGGTGAGCCCCTCGTCCATGCGCATGGCGATCATCTTCTCCATGGCATCCGCGCTCGAGAACTGGAATTGGATGGACATGCGGGTGCGACCCTGACCGATCTCTTCGATCGTCACTCGAGCCTCGTTGCGCGGCACGGCGTCGTTCGGACTGCCGTCGTCATTCGAGAAGCCGTCGCGGAAGACCAGCGACCGCGGAGGATCCGTTTCGATGATGTCCCAATAGCCGCGTGGCTGGTCTCCCGTCGGGCCGGTCATGTGGTACTCGGCGCGACTGCCCGGCGTCAGGTCGTGGCGGGTGAAGGTGGCGGGATAGGCCGGTGGTCCCCACCAGCGTTCCAGTTGTCGCGGGTCCGCCCAGAGCTGCCAGAGGCGCTCTGCCGATGCGCCGAACTCGGAGTCGACGGTCATGGTCAGGGTCTCGGGGCTTTTGCGCAGCGCGATGACGGTCATTCGGGGGTCTCCTTTGTCTCGTTGATGAGCTCTGCCATGCGGTCGAACCGTCCGCGCCACAGCTCCTGGTAGCGGTCGAGCAGGTCCTGTGCGACGCGAATCCGCTCGAAGCGGGTGCGGACGACCTTGCGCCGGCCGATCCGCTGCTTGCTGATCAGGCCCGCCCGCTCGAGGATCGCGACGTGCTTCTGCACCGCCGCGAAGGACATGGGGTAGTGGGCGGCCAGCTCGGCGACGCCCTCCTCGCCCGCAACCGCCCGCAGAACGATGTCGCGCCTGGTGGTATCTGCCAGCGCGCTGAAGATGCGGTCAGCGTCGATTCCGGTCTGCATTCATACAACCATACGGTTGTATATAGTGCCTGTCAAGCGGAGCTGAGACGTCTCCGTGCGGCGGGTGCCACCCGGCCCGCGCAGCCCCGGCTACGATAGCCAACCCATGCAGAACCACCCCGAAACCAGCTCTTTGGACCTCGCCGGATTCGACGCGCTGTGCGACGAGCGATTCGACGGGTGGGTGCACGAGCTGCGCGACTTCTGCACGATTCCGTGCGAGACGGACCAGTTTCCCGAGCTCGAGCGTGGCGCGCAGTGGGTCGAGCAGCGGCTGCGCGCGGCGGGAGCCGAGGTCACGGTCCTCCGCGAGGGGGGCGTCCCGCCACTGGTCGTGGGAGAGATGGGGAGTGGGCCACGGACCCTCATCGCGGTCCAGCACTACGACGTCCAGCCCGCCGCTCCGCTCGACCTGTGGGAGACGCCGCCCTACGAACCCAGCCTGCGTGACGGGCGCCTCTACGCCCGGGGCGTCTGCGACGACAAGGGCGAGCTGCTGCATCGGATCCAGGCGGTCGAGGCAATGCGAGACGCGAACGGAGAGCTCCCTTGCCGCGTCCGATTCATCATCGAGGGCGAGGAGGAGAGCGACAGCGCCCACCTCGCCCCCCTCCTCTCGCGGCGCCCCGAGTTCTTCGAGGCCGATGGCGCCCTGATCGAGGGGGGTGGCGTGGACGAGAAGGGCCGGCCGCTGCTCGTCGGCGGCGTGCGCGGCATGTTCTACGTCGAGCTGGCGGTCCGCACCCTGGCGTTCGATGCCCATTCGGGCGGCGCGCAGCTCCTCCCCAACGCCGCATGGCGGCTGATCGAGGCGCTGAAGACCCTGCGCAGCCCCGACGGCGCCGTCACGGTCGATGGCTTCATGGACGACGTCCTCGCGCCGACTGAAGCACAGCTCGTCCACCTGAGAACCCTCCCGTTCGAAGAGGAGGAGATCAAGCGGATCTATGGGGTAGAGGAGTTCGTTGGCGGGCTGACCGGATTCCCAGCGCAGGTGGCCGATACGTTCGAGCCGACCTGCAACATCTCGGGGATCATCTCGGGCTGGACCGAACCGGGGGTCAAGACCATCACGCCTGCGGAGGCATCGGCCAAGGTCGACATGCGCCTCATCCCGAACCAGGATCCCGATCGCATCGAGGCGGCCGTGCGCTCTCACCTGGATCGCCGGGGCTTCACCGATGTGACGATGACGGTCCATCGAGGAGAGCAGCCTTATTGGACGCTGATCAGCGACCCGATCGTAGATGCCGCAGATCGGGCCCACGCGGGGATCTTCGACGAGGCGCCGCTGCGCTGGTTCAGCGCCGGCGGGACTGCCCCGATGTACCAGGTCTGTGACCCGCATCGGCTGCCGATGGTGACCCTGGGAGCCGGCGACTCGGAGGCTCGGGCGCACGCCCCAAATGAGAGCTACAGCCTCGACCTGATGCGTCGCGCTGCCAAGGTCACCGGCCGGTTCCTGCACGAGTTCGCGGCGATCGAGACCTGAGCGTGGACGACTTCACGCACCTTCATGTCCATTCGGAGTTCAGCCTCCTCGACGGCCTGAGCCGGATTGGGCCGCTGACCCAGCGGGCCGCGGACGCGGGCATGAAGTCGCTGGCGATTACCGACCACGGGGCGATGTACGGGGCGATCGAGTTCTACCAGGCCTGCGGCCGGGCGGGGATCAAGCCGATCATCGGCGTCGAGGCCTACGTGGCTCCTCGAAGCCACACGGACAAGGAAGCCAAGGTCGACGCCAACCCATACCACTTGATCCTGCTGGCCAAGGACATCGTCGGCTATCGCAACCTGATGACCCTCGTCACCAAGGCGCACCTGGACGGCTACTACTACAAGCCGCGGATCGACAAGGAGCTTCTCGCCCAGCACAGCGAGGGGCTGATCGGCACCTCTGCATGCCTCGGTGGTGACGTCCTCAAGCGCCTAGCCGATGGCGACGAGCGGGCTGCCCGGCAGGCCGCAGATGAATATCGGTCCATTCTGGGGAAGGACAACTTTTTCATCGAGGTCCAGGACCACGGCGTGCCCGAGCAGGCGCGCCTCCACCCGCAGCTCGTCGAGCTGGCGCGCGGGATGGGGATCCCGATGCTGGCCACCAACGACACGCACTACACCGTGCCGGAGCAGCACGAGGCGCACGACCTGCTGCTCTGCATTGGGACGGGTAGCAACCTGGACACGCCGGGGCGGCTGCGGTTCGAGACGAACGAGTTCTATCTGAAGTCGGCGCAGGAGATGCGGAGCCTTTTCCGCGGCGAGCTGCCGGACGCGATGGACAACACGCTGCGTGTGGCCGAGATGGTGGATCTTAGGCTCGAGTTCGACCAGCTGCGCCTGCCCCACTTCCCGGTGCCGGACGGCGAGACGGCGACCACCTGGATGCGCAAGGAATGCGAGCGGGGGCTGCTGGCCCGATACGGCTCGGACCCCGGCGAGACGGTCCGCCAGCGCCTGGAGTACGAGCTGGGAGTCATCGAGCGGATGGGCTACGCCGGCTACTTCCTGATCGTCGCTGACTTCACCCGCTTCGCCCGGGAGCAGGGGATCATGACCACCTGCCGGGGGAGCGCGCCGGGCTCGATCGTCACCTATTCGCTCGGCATCACGCCCGTCGACCCGATCGCCTATCGACTCCCGTTCGAGCGCTTCCTCAATCCCGACCGGGTGACGATGCCGGACATCGACATCGACTTCGCCGACTCGCGCCGCGACGAGGTGATCGAGTACGTGACCCGCAAATACGGCGACGACCGGGTGGCCCAGATCATCACCTTCGGAACGCTGGGCGCCAAGGCGGCGATCCGTGATGTCGGCCGCACCATGGGCCTCACCTACGCTGAGGCGGACCGCGTCGCGAAGTCAGTCCCCAACGAGCTCAACATCAGCCTCGAGCGCGCGGTCGACACGTCCCCGCAGCTGCGCGAGCTGATCGCCGGCGATGAGCGGGTCGAGAAGCTGATCGGCGTTGCCAAGCAGCTCGAGGGCGTCGCGCGGCACGCGAGCACCCATGCCGCGGGGATCGTGATCAGCCGTGAGCCGCTGACCGAGATCATGCCGCTCCAGCGGGCGACCGACGGCCGAACGACCATGACCCAATTCGAGATGCACGCCTGCGAGGCGCTGGGCCTCCTCAAGTTCGACTTCCTGGGCCTCATCAACCTGACCATCCTGGCCGATGCCGTCGACCTGATCCGGGTGCATCGGCAGGTGGAGATCGACGTCGACAAGCTCCCGCTGGACGACACGAAGACGTTCGAGCTGCTGTCGACGGGCGAGACGACCGGCATCTTTCAGCTCGAGGGCTCGGGGATGCGCCGCTACGTCAAGGAGCTGAAGCCGACCGAGGTTCGTGACCTGGCGGCGATGGTCGCGCTCTTCCGCCCAGGCCCGATGGCCAACATCCCTGCCTACATCCGCCGCAAGCACGGCCTTGAGCCGGTGACGTACCTGCACCCATCGCTCGAGCCGGCGCTCCACGACACCTACGGGATCTTCGTCTACCAGGAAGACATCATGACCGCCGCCATCGCCATGGCCGATTACACCGGGCCGGAGGCGGACAACCTCTGCTACGCGATCCGCAAGAAGAAGGAATCGGTCCTGCGCGAGCACGAGGCGAAGTTCAAGGCCGGCGCCAAGAAGAAGGGGATCCCCGGGTCGGTGGTGGACCAGGTCTTCGCGGCCTTCGAGCCATTCGCCCGATACGGGTTCAACAAGGCGCACGCCACCTGCTACGGGCTGATCGCGTACCAGACCGCGTACCTCAAGGCGAACTACCCGGTCGAGTTCATGA
>JBDTYC010000077.1:0-7152 GCA_040005815.1 Chloroflexota bacterium | reverse complement strand
GACGCCGGCGAGCGGACGATGCTGATCATCGGCCTCTCGGGGACCGGCAAGACGACCACCACCTTCACCCGCCAGAACGACAGCCAGCCGGTGCAGGACGACTTCATCGGCCTTTTCGCCGGCGGCAAGGTGGTCGGCACCGAGAACGGCTGCTTCGCCAAGACCTTCGGCCTGGACCCGGCCCACGAACCGGCCATCCACGGTGCGGTCGTCAAGCCCGATGCCTACCTGGAGAACGTCTCGCAGCAGGAAGATGGCGGCCCGGTCGACTTCTTCGACACCTCCTACACCAAGAACGGACGGGCGACCTTCCCCATGTCGTCCCTTGGGATCTGGCGCGATCCGCGCGAAATCGGCCCGGTCGACCACCTGCTGATCCTCAACCGGAACGACAACATCATCCCCGCTGTGGCGCGCCTCTCCCGGGAGCAGGCTGCGGCCTATTTCATGCTCGGCGAGACGCAGGGCACCTCAGCCGGCGGGGCAGCCGAGGAGGGTCGCGCGCTGCGCGTGCCCGGCACGAACCCCTTCTACCCGCACCGTGACGAGCAGCAGGCCAACCGCTTCCACGACCTGATGGGGACCTGCGACTTCGACGTCTTCCTGCTCAACACCGGCCGCGTCGGCGGGACCGATCGGAACGACAATTCGAAGAAGGTGGCGATCGAGCATTCCGGCGCGATCGTCAAGGCCATCGCTGAGCGGACAATCACCTGGGAGCGGGACCCCGACTTCGGCTACGAGGTTGCCTCCGCATTGCCCGGGATCGACGACCTCGAACTGCTTCAGCCCCGACGGCTCTACGAGCGAACCGGTCGGGCCGACGAGTACCGCGGCTGGGTGGCGCGCCTGCGCAGCGAACGGATCGAGTTCCTGGGGAGGTACGCCGGCCTCAGCGCGGAGATCCTGGCCGCCGTCAGTTAGCCGCCGGCTCGCGCACAGTATCGACCGCGTATGCGGTCATGGCATGGCTGAATCCCTTCAACTCAACGCCCTCCACCGGCTGGGCGACCACCGCATCCTCGATCGTCGCGAAGACCCGTTGGCTGATCAGGATCTGGTTGGCTGCGGCGGCGCCCGACAGGCGCGACGCCAGAATGACGGAGTTGCCAACCGCGCCGTAGTCGTAGCGTCCTTCAAAGCCGATGCGGCCCAGGGTGGCGAAGCCGGCCGCGATCCCGATGCCCAGGCCCAGGTCGTAGCCTCGCTTCCGCCAGGCGGTCGACAGGACCCCGAATCGCTTGCGCATCTCACAGGCTGTTCGGACCGCGGCGAGCTGGTGATCGGGCACCGGCGTCGGATCGTTGAAGAAGACCATCAGCCCATCGCCGGCAAAGTGCTCGACCGTCCCGCCGTTCTCCACGGCGAGCACCCCGACCACGCTGTGGTACTGGCGCAGGACGCCGAGGACCTCCTCCGGCTCGGCCTGCTCGGCGAAGGCGGTGAAGCCACGCAGGTCGGCGAAGAGCGCAGTGATCTCGCGGCGATGCCCGGCCAGGAGCTGCTCGCCCTCGCTGCTGGAGAGCAGCTCAGCCGCCTGTGGCGCGTATCGGGCGAGCTCAGTGCGCTGCCGGTCGATCGTCTCGAAGAGGCGGACGTTCTCGATCGCCAGCACCGCCTGGTCGGCGAAGGTCTTCAGCAGGCTGATCTCGGACGGCGAGAACTCCTGTACGTGCCGCCGCCACACGGAGAGGACGCCAATCGTCTCGCCATCTCGGAACATCGGGACGCCGAGGATCGTCCGAAAGCCTGCAAGGCGCTGGGCATCGCGCAGCTCGTATTCCGGATCGGTCAGGGCATCGACGATCTGGATCGGTGCCCGTTCGAGCATGGCCCGACCCATCGCCGAGCCGCGGCCCGGGACCGGGACGAACCCCGTCATCAGCTCGCGAAAATCCTTGGGCACGTCGGCGCTGAACACCATCGCCCTGAACTCCCCGCCCATCTCGCGCGTGATGTTTCCCTGGTCGGCATGCGACAGCCGGACGGCGTTGTCGAGCACCGCCTGCAGGACCGCGTCCAGCTCGAAGGTCGAGCTGCTGATGGTCTGGAGCACCTCGCCCACCGCCGTCTCGCGCTCCAATGCCTCGTGCGTGTCGGTCAGGAGACGACCGAGCCGTATCGCAATCGCAGCCTGGTCGGCGAAGAGGCTGACCACATCGATCTGCTCGTTGGTGAAGGGCTCAACTCTGGTTCGGCCGAGGCCGAATGCGCCGATCAAGCCCTCGTCGGTGCGGATCGGCACGCCGAGCATGGTTCGCACGCCCCCGACCTGATATCCGCCAGCCTCGTACTCGGAGTCAGCGGCAAGGTCTGCCACCTGGACCGGTCCTCCGCTGAGCGCCACCCGGCCAACCACTGAGCTGCGGTTTATTCGATCCGGGTGGTCGCGCTCGTAGGCCCAATGCTCCGGCGTGCCGCCTGTCGCCGCGGCAAATCGGAAGAGGTCCCCGTCGCGCAGGAACACGAATCCCATCTCAGCCCGGCACAGGGCGGCTGCCTCCGCTGAGATGCGATCGAGGATCGGCTGGAGCTCAAAGCCGGCGCCAGTCACGGCCGCCAGGACGCGGCCGACGGCCGCGAGGGCCTCTCGCTCGGAGGTGGGAGCCTCTGGTTCAGCCATCCGTGTCGAGGGTCGCCTCGACCGATAGCTGGACGTTGCCGGCCAGCGCGCGGGAGATGGGGCAGCCGTCCCGGGTGCCTTCTGCGATCCGGTCGAACTCCTCGGGCGTGATGCCGTGGAGATGGCCGAGCACCGTCAGGGCAGAACGAGTGACGGTCCAGCCGCCCTCGAGCTTGTCGAAGGTCACCTCGGCCTCGACGTGCAGCTCCTCTGGCACGTAGCCGGCTCGCCCCAGGTCGGCGGAGAAGGCCATGGCAAAGCAGGCTGCATGGGCGGCGGCGAGAAGCTCCTCCGGCGAGGTCCGGCCATCGGCTTGCTCTGTGCGTGACCCCCAGGAGACGGGCAGATCGGTGAACAGCTCGGACGTGCCGGCAGAGACCGAGCCGCTGCCATCGGTGAGCGAGCCCTGCCAGGTGGCGGTGGCGGTGCGGACTGCGGCCATCGGATCGGTCCTCCTTGTATCCTGCGGGAGCTTCAGCCTAGCGCAGAAGGACCGATCTTGAACGTCGAGCCAACATCTCCACGCCCCCTCCCGACGATCCGCGGCGAGCAGGTCTACCTGCGCCCCGCCGAACGCGAGGACATCGATCTCTTCGTGCGCTGGTTCGCCGATGCGGAGACGACCCGCTTCCTCTCGGTCAAGGCCCCGTTCAGCAAGGCGATGGAGGAGAAGTGGTTCGAATCCATGGTCGAGCAACAGGGCAAGCGCCAGTACCAC
This sequence comes from Chloroflexota bacterium, assembly GCA_040005815.1. Classification (GTDB taxonomy): domain Bacteria; phylum Chloroflexota; class Limnocylindria; order QHBO01; family QHBO01; genus CF-167. The sequence goes on along the minus strand of JBDTYC010000077.1, from coordinate 3,811 downwards.
TTCGTGATCTGCCTGCTGGCCGATGACCGCGCGATCGGGACCGCCGGCTTCCATCACGTCAACCAGGAGGACGGCAACGCCTCGTTCGGGATCAGCATCGGCGAGAAGGCCGAGTGGTCGAAGGGCTATGGGACCGATGCGCTGCGCGCGATCTGCGACTTCGGCTTCGGCCAGCTGCGGCTCGAGCGGATCGAGCTCGACGTCTACGAATCGAACAAGCGAGCGCAGCGTTCGTATGAGAAGGCCGGCTTCATCACAGAGGGCATCATCCGACACGCCCAATTCACCGACGGCCGATTCCAGGACCTGCGACGGATGGCATTCCTCCGCGAGGAGTGGGCGGCGCAGCCGCAACGCCGGCCGTGGGACGAGTCCACCTCCGCCGACGGAGCCTAGGTGTTCGAGCTGCGCCGAGACCCGGTCACCGGCTGGTGGTCGGCGGTCGTCACGGATCGGACGTTCGAGCACGCCTCATTTGCCGTCCAGGCGACCCCCATCGAGGGGACGCACTGCCGCCACTGCGACGACGACCCCACACCCTCCGCGGAGGCCACGGAGGAGACCACGATCCGTCGTGTCACGCTGCGCCAGGATGCGTTCCACCGCATCGACACCGGGCGGGAGCGGACGGGCCAGCTCTCCGTCGATCAGGCGCTGGCGGCGAGTGGCTCGTGGGAGATCCTCGTCGCGCCGCGCGACCACCACGAGCGTCTCGCCGACGCGCCGCCGCGGCTCGCCGTGAACCTGCTGCGCACCCTCCGCGACACGATGCGCGAGATGGCTGCCGAGCCGCGCGCGGAGGACGAGCCGCGGTACGTGCAGGCGGTCCAGAGCTACGGGATGCAAGCCGGGTCGCGCAGCAGCCATCTGAACATGGAGCTGTACTCGATCCCCCAGGTTCCACACTGGGTGGCCGAAGAGATCGGCGGGGGCGCCCGCCACGTCATCAAGACCCGCTCGTGCGTCTGGTGCAGCCTCGCTCGCAGCGAAGAGGAGGCCGGCGAGCGGCTCGTCCTTGCCGAGGAGCGCTACGTGGTGTTCGCGCCGGCCGCCAGCCGCTCCGCGTTCGAGCTGATGATCGTCCCGCGCGCGCACGCCGCCGACTTCACGACCCTCGATGACGACGACATCGCCGCCGCCACCGCCACTCTCCAGCGCACCCTCGGGGCACTCGACGCCCTGGGCGACCCGCCGTACAACCTCTTCCTGCACACCGCGCCGGTCGGCGAGCGGATCGACGAGACCTTCCACTGGCACTGGGAGCTCCATCCGCGCTTGCGGGTGATCGCCGGCCTCGAGCGGGCAACCGCGCTGGCCGTCAATCCAGCCGCCCCCGAATACGCGGCCATGGTCCTGCGTGAATACCTCCAGCATGAGAGGGTGTAACAGGTGCGAGACTCGGCGCGTCCACAGCACCGATGGCGCTGGCACGTTGGTCCGTTCTCCGCCCCGCAGTCCGTCCCGGAATGACACTTCCGCGGGACGGCTCTGACGCGCGCAAGGCCGAGTTCGATCGGATCTTCACCGCCTACTCGGCGCCCATCTACAACTACACGCTCCGCATGGTGGGCGACCCGGACCGCGCCGCCGACATCACCCAGGACACCTTCATCAAGGCCTATCGCAAGCTCGACACCCTGGCCGATCCCTCTGCGACGCGCGCCTGGCTCTACCGGATCGCCACCAACACGGCCTTCGATGAGATGCGCCGCCGCCGGAATACGGTGCCGCTGGACGTCGGCGATGAGCACCCGCTCGAGCACCCCGATGGCGGCCCGGGGCCGGAGACGCAGGTGCTCAGCGGCCTCCTCGACGAGCGCATCAACCGCGCCCTCCTGCGCCTGAAGCCGAACCACCGGCAGTGCCTGATCCTGTCGGACGTCGAAGACATGAGCGCCTTCCAGATCGGCGAAGTGATGGGGATGTCCAACGGCGCGGTGCGCGTCCTGCTGTGCCGCGCCCGAGGCGAGATGCGCCGCCTGCTGGCGGCGGAGGGCTTGGTCCGATGACGTTCCGTCGCAACCACGTCAACGAGCTGATCAGCGCATCGCTCACCGGTGACCTGACCGACGTCGAGCGCCTCGAGCTCAACGCCCACCTTGTCCGCTGCGAGACCTGCCGCGCCACGCTGGCGGCGTTCACCGCCGAACGGCGGATCCTATCGGGGATGCCGGTCGCTGAGCCTCCGCGCGACCTGTCCGCGCGGGTTCGCAGCGGGATCGAATCCGGTCGGAAGGGAAGTCCCTGGTGGCGGCGGCCGAACGGGCTGATCGGCGTCGGTGCCACCCTGGGGACCGTTGCCGCGGCCGTCCTGACGGTCGTGATCATCGGGAAGCTGAACTTCGCGCCGGTCGGCAACGCCAGCAACTCGCCGAGTGCCTCGGTTTCGTTGGCGCCCGGCCCCAGCGCCGTCGAGACCTCACCGGCGAGCGCCGCGCCGACACCGATCCCAGCGTTCGCGCTCGGCCCCGGCGAGCTCGGCTACCTCTCGCTCACCGGCGCGCCACTGGAGGCGCTGCGGCTGAGCTTCATCAATGACGCTACCGGCGACACCATTGACGCCGGCTCCCCCTCCGGTCCGCCCATCGCCGCCGCGCTCTCACCGAACGGCCAGTGGCTCGCCTACATCACCCAGAAGGGCGAGACGGGAGCGCGCGAGGTGTGGGTGCTGAACCTGACTGCTGGCGGCGTAACCCACCTCGGGTGCTCCTCCGCGGCGCCTTTCACCGACCGCCTCGCGTGGTCACCCGATAGCCAATATCTCGCCTTCACGCTTGTCGGCGTCGACATCGGTCCGGAGCAAGGGTGTGAAGCTGCTAGCAACGGGACTGACGTGTGGATGTTCGACACGACGAGGGGCAAGCGAACTCAATTCACCACTGCCGGCAACGCCTTTGCGGCCGATTTCGGACCAGCCGGGCAATCCGGGGACGCGCAGCTCTGGGTCAGCTTCGCGATGCCCGAGCCGCAGAGCGCCCTCCTTTCGCTGGCCGGTTCTGGCGCGGGTCGAGAGGCCAGCGAGCAGGCGCCGGGCGTGTTCCTCCCGCTGCTGTCGCCGGACGGCAACCGCGCGATCTTCTGGAATGGGACGATGACTTCCAACGGTGGGTCCTGGCACTTCTCTCTCGGCGGAATGCCGCAGCTCTCCGGAGACTTCCGGGCGGCCGGTCCCGCGTCCTCGTGGGTCGGCACGCCGCTCTTCGCGGACCTGACGCCAGCTGGCGGTGAGGCGTTCGCGTCGGGCAACTTCATCTGGGGGCCCGACAACGACCAGTTGGCCTTTTGGGATGGTGCCTGGACCGGCGTGCCGCAGAGCAGCGACGGGAGGTACCCGAACCAACAGGACGTCTACTTCGGCAAGGTCAGCGGCGGCCTCCTGAATGTCGACTCGCGATTGGTCCTGGACCTTCCCGAGGGTCCGTGGATCGTGAGTGTCACGATCTCGGACGCGGCGTTCTCGGAGGAGACGCCCGGCGGTGCCGAAGCGGCGATCACGATTGGTCTTCCGTCAGCCGGCATCGGCGACCCGCCGTCGGCCTACCTCCAGATCGTCCCGCTCGGTAGCGGTCGGCCGCGGACGATTGGTGGAGGCGTGGAACCGCCGCCGTGGGATGGACCCGCGGTCTACGGCTACTGACCGCGGAGGCGGGTCGGGCCGAATCCATCGGGCTACACTCGGGCGCAATGAGCGAACGCCAGATCCTCGACGCGGATGACCTGCGTCGCGCGCTGACCCGAATCGCGCACGAGATCGTCGAGCGCAATGGCGGGACCGATGAGCTGGTCCTGGTCGGGGTCCGCAGCCGCGGGG
>JBDTYC010000076.1:0-7214 GCA_040005815.1 Chloroflexota bacterium | reverse complement strand
GCTCTCGACGGTCCACCCTCGCTGGCACATGCCGCCCGGCGCAGTGGCGGTGGCAGTCGCGATCCCCGCCGTGATCACCCTGCTTCCGTCGGCCACGGTTCCCAAGATCATCAGCTTCGCCACGGTGGGCATCTACCTCGGGTTCCAGAGCGTGGTGCTGGCCGCGATCATCGCCCGAACGCGCGGCTGGCGGCCCAGTGGCTCCTTCACGCTCGGCAGCTGGGGCATGCTGGTCAACGTCGTGGCGCTCGTGTACGGCGTGTCGGCGATCATCATCCTGTCGTTCTACTCGTCTTCCAGCGACGTCTTCGTCGACAGGTGGCTGGTCCCCATCAGCACCGGGATCGTCTTCCTGATTGGCCTGGCCTACCTGCTCATCCTTCGGCCATCGGAGCACATTCGCGAGGACGCGAGGGCAGACGCCTCTGAGATGGGTTAGCCGGGCTCTCCGGCAGCCGGCAGGCGGTAGGCCTGGGCGCACGCGCGCCCAGAGCCTGCCATCTCGGTGAACCAGGTGACGGTCGGGATCGAGCAGGTCGTGGCAGCGATCGATGCGTGGCGCGGGCATCGCATCGACATCGAGGAGCTGCGTGGGGGCCTGACGAACGCCAACTACGCGGTCACCGTCGAGGGCCAGCGGATGTTCGTCCGGGTCCCAGGAGCCGACACGAGCGTGCTCGCTGTCGATCGCCTGAACGAGCTGCACAACACCCGGGCTGCGGCCGAGACCGGGATCGGCGCGGGGGTCGTGCAGGCCCTGCCGCAGTACGGCGCGATGGTCCTCGAGTGGATCGACGGGCGGACGATGTCAAACGAGGCATTCGCCGAGGAGGGGCTGCCCGATCGCGTGGCAGCCTCGCTCCGCCGGCTCCACGCCGGTCCCACCTTTCTGCACGACTTCGACATGTTCCGCTTGACGGAACGTTATCTAGGGGTCGTCGACGAGCGCGGCATCCCGATTCCGGACGGCTATCGCGAACGCCTCGGTCAGCTTCCGGAGCTCGAGGCCGCCCTGCGCGCCCGCCCGCTGCCATCGGTCCCCTGCCACAACGACCTGCTCGCCGAGAACTACCTGGACGACGGGGAGCGGCTGCGCATCGTCGACTACGAGTACAGCGGGAACGGTGACCCGACCTTCGAGTTGGGGAACACCTGCCAGGAGTTAGGGTGGGACGACCGGCGCATCGAGGCGCTGTGTGCCGCCTACTTCGGCACCCCGACGGCCGCGCTGCTAGCCAGGATGCGACTGAACATGATCATGTCGGATGTCGGCTGGACGCTGTGGGCGGCCATCCAGGCCCACATCTCGACCATCGCCTTTGACTTCTGGGGGTGGGCTGAGGAGCGGTGGGCTCGGGCTGCCTCCGGACTCGACTCAGACATCCTGGCCAGCTGGCTGCGGGAAGCACGGGCATGAGCCAGCCCGGGCGATGGGCCGCCCGGGCTGGGATTGCGAGGAGATCGTCAGCTCACTCGGGCGGGATCTCCTTGAAGGCGAACGAGACGTCGATGCCGCGGCTGCGCCGCACCTGCTTCGCGATCAGGTACCACGCCGCCGAGAAGAGCAGCACGCCACCAACGACGGTGTTTGCCAGCTGGCTCGTGAGGCCCAGCTGCGCATTCGTGATGAACAGATAGAGGAAGACCACGCCGGCCGCTGCACCGAGCAGGCCGATGACCGTGACCATCGGAAGGCCGCCAATGGTGTACTTCGCGCCCGGTGACGCGTCGTACGCGGCCTTAGCCCGGAACGGGAGCAGGGCACCCGCCAGTGCTGTGGCGACGAAGACGTAGCCGCACGCGAAGGTCACACCCAAGGTGAGCGAGGCCCAGCTCGAGTCGCCGTACGAGAAGTTGTTGTAGAGCCAGATGACCGGGATGCTCGCCGCGAAGTACACGACGTGGGCATTTACCGGGGTGTGGAACCGGTCGCTGACCCGGCTGACCCACTCGGGCAGAAGCCGGTCAAACGACATGGCGACCATCACGCGCGTCATGCCGATGTAGCAGTTGTGCACGATCTGGTGCCCGTTGAGGATGAAACCGGCCGCGATGAGGAGCGTCACGATCGGGTTGAACGCGATCGCCGTAGCGAGGATGTTCGGCCACAGGTAGGAGCCCGCGAGCGTAGCCTCCCCGACGCCACTCCAGTAGCCTGAGCCGGCGACATAGAGGAACTCTGAACCGACCGCTCGCTCCAGCACGAACGCCAAGAGCGCCAACAGCAGGCCGGTCATGATGAGCGCGCCCACGATGATGAAGGCCTGGTTCCGGAAGGATCCGGCCGACTTGATCTCGCCGTTCTGCTGGCTCGAGTAGGTTGCCCACTGGAGCGAGGTCCAGGCAATTGGTGCGATCAGAAGCGTCGCCAACAGGCTGAACGGCGGGTTGAGGTTAACGCCGGCACCCTGGGCCGCGGCGATCGCGTCAGAGGTGAAGCTCGACGAGCCTCCGATCGCGGCCGAGAAGGCGTCGAGACGGCCCGCGACCACGCCGGGTCCGGTCGTGGCCAGCACCACGAGCATCGTGCCAAAGGAGAGCAGGATCGCGATCCACATCACACGCTGCACGCGGACGTAGTTGCGGAAGCCCGAGGCGAGGATCACGAGCGCGATCCCGGCGTTGGCGATGCTGGTGACGATGATCCCGAATGGCGTCGTGAACCACGACGCAACGTCGACGAGGCCCGAGTTGTTCAGCGACGCGCCGAGCCCAAGGAAGAGCGGGGCGAATCCGAGCGTCGCCAGCAGCCAGCCTGACAGGGCGACCCACTGGAGGATCCAGATCACGAAGCCCGAGAAGACGATCGTGAACGCCAACCCGCCGCCGAAGACGCGGCTCTGGAAGACGTAGTCGCCTCCGGTTCGCGGGAAGGCGGTCGAGAGCCAGACATACGAGAGGGCAATCGGGATCTCGAGGATCATCGCCAGCAGGATCCCCTCGACCAACCGACCGCCGGGGAGTGCTCCCGGGGCCCAGAGGTAGGTCCACGGGAAGATCAGGCCCATCGTCAGCACGTTGTAGACGAACGCCGACGACGGGGACATCACGCGCACGAGACCGGACGACTTCCGGACGAAGACCTCCGGGGTCGTCGCGGCAGGGATCGTGGTTGCTGTTGCCACCCTATTCCACCTCCTCATCGGAATGAGTGAACGCGCACCTGTGCGCACGTCGCCGCGGCGGCCGCTCTGGCCGTCACGCTGACTGATCCGGTCCCACCTCCCTTCGCTCCCAAAAACCCACCCGAAACGGGGTGGGTCCTCCTCAACCGGCGGTCATCTGGTAGCTCTTCACCTTGCCCTTCGAGAGGGTGATGAGCGCGCCACGCAGAACTCCTTCGCCATACTCGCTGCCCGGATTGATGCACAGCGTCTGCCCCAGCCGCGCTGCGGCCTGGGATTCGTGGATGTGCCCATGTAAGCCGAGCAAGGGTTGATAGCGCTCCACCGCAGCACGGACGGCGGCGCTGCCTGCCCCATACAGCACCGGTTGCCCGCCGCTCACGATCTGTGACGGCGGGTCCGTGGACGCGTCAAGCATCGGGCAGGTGTCAAGGGTCGAGTCGATCGGGGGCGCATGGAAGTTGAAGATCACCCTTCCGAAGTCCGTGATGCCGCTGATCCCCTGCTCGATCATCGCGGCCAGGTCCTCCTCCGGGGCCTCGCGCGGCGTGTGCCAAGGGGTCGGGTTGACGTAGGGCAGGCTGACCATCAGGTGGTCGTCATCGAGTGGCACGACGCGGCTCTCGCATGCAACGAACGAGCGAGTCCCATCCGCGGGGAGCGTCTCCATCACCTCGAGCAGGTCATCGTTTCCGCCCGATACGAAGCACTGGATGCCTGCAGGGCCGAGGCGGTCCTCGGTCAGCTCGATCCAGCGCGCCATACGCTCGATGGCGAGCCGCCGCCAGAGCTCGTCGACGGCCGCCGGGTCGTCACGGACGATGCGGTACTCGTCCTCCTCCATCACCACGTCGTAGAAGCCGAGTGACCGGATCAGCTCGCGCGCTCTTTCGACCTCGGCCTCGGTCTCGAGCTGTTCCACGCGGCCATGGATCGTCGCCCGATGGTGCCCATTCGCCCCGCGGATCACCGGGATTGCAAGCTTCCCCATGACGTCGCCGCCCATTACAAGCACATCGGCCTTGTAGAACTTGGCGGCCGCCAGGAACTTGCGCCAGGTCCGTTCGGAGCCGTGCACATCGGTGGCGAAGAAGACCTTCGTCTCCTTCCCGCCGGAGCGATTACCGAAGAGTGGCACGATCGACTCCTGCCCTATCCGCGCATCCGGTCACCGTGGGGATCGACCACGGCGTCGGGGGCGACGATGCCGCGAACGGCATGCCCCAAGACGTCCATCTCAACCTCCGATCCCTCCGCGAGCGGGACCGGAAGATACGCGTACCCGATCATCCGGCGCAAGGTGTGTCCGAAGGCGACGCTGCGCAGCCGACCAACCGTCTCTCCACCGATCCGCACGGCTTCGCCACCGTAGGCCGGGAGCCACGCGTCGTCGGATGCGGCGAGCGCCGGATCACCCAGGATCACCGTTCGCAACCTCCGTGCCGGTGGTCCTGCCTCTCGCTGGGCGACGAGAGCCTCGCGGCCCACGAAATCAGGCTTGGCCCACGCCACAAAGCGCCCCATCCCTGCCTCGAGCGGTGTCTCCGCCGCGGTAAGGTCCGTGCCGTAGTAGCGATAGCCCTTTTCCATGCGCAGGCTCTCCAGGGCGCGGTAGCCGAAGATCGCGAGGCCATGCTCGCGGCCGGCTGATACGAGCCGGTCCCAGACCTGAACGGCCCACGCCGGCGGGATGTAGAGCTCCCAGCCCAGCTCGCCCGCATACGAGATGCGTTGAGCCAGCACATCTGCGCCGCCGATCCGCACCGTCCGCGCGGTCCGCTGCCGGATCCCGCCGTCGCTGGCATCATCCTCGGTAGTTGCTGCGAGGACCTCTCGCGCGCGCGGACCCCAGAGCCCCAGGCACGCGACCTCGTCGCTCGCATCCCGCAGCTCAACGACCTCGCCGTCGCGCACGTGGAGCCGGAGCCAGCCAAGGTCGCTGGCCGCGTAGCCGGCGCCGGTCACGACCCGGAATCGGTCCTGGGCCAGGCGGACGATCGTCACGTCCGCGACGATCCCGCCGGTCGGCGCGAGCCATTGCGTGTAGACGACCGACCCTACTTCGCGGTCGACATCGGCTGTCGAAACGCGCTGGACCAGCGCGAGCGCGCCGGGTCCGGCCACGTCGATCTTGCCGAACGAGGTGAGATCGACCAGCCCGCACCGCTCGCGTACGGCCCGATGTTCATCTCCCACCCGGTCGTGCCACGGCGGCCGAGACCAGCCGTACGCGCGTTGATCCTCGCCGGCCAGGCGCCAGGGCGCACCCGGCTCGAGGTGGTCTGCCCGCTCCCAGCCATGCTTCGTCCCAAAGACGGCCCCGGCGTCCTGGAGTCGGCCGTGCACCGGGCTCAGTCGGCGGGGTCGCCCGGCGGTGTCGCTGTCATGGGGATAGCGGAGACGGTAGTAGTAGCGGTACGCCTCGCGAGCGGTCTCGGCTACGTAGCGCGGATCACGGTAGGTGGCGCCGAACCGCCACGGCCGGTAGGCGTGGACGTCGATTCCCGGGTCATCGTGAATCATCCAGCCGGCCAATGCTCGCCCCATCCCGCCGGCGGCGCCGAACCCGTTGAGCGAGAGCCCCGCGGCGGCCCAGAAGCCGGGAATGCCGGGCATCGGCCCGAGTAGCGGGTTGGCATCAGGGGTCATGCCATCCGGATGGTTGATGAGGCGGATCGGCTCGGCATCGCCCAGGAACGGGAAGCGACGAATCGCGCCGGCCAGCAGCGGCTCGAAGCGGGCCCAGTCAGGAGGGAGCGAGCGGGAACCGTGCTCCCATGGGACACCGTCGACCCACCGCGCCTGAGGGTCGGCCTCATAGCCCCCGAGCACCATGCCGCCCTGCTCGGCCTTGCCGTACACCAGGTTGTCGGGGTCGCGGAAGGTTGGCGCTTCTGCCGCGAGCTCGTAACCGCGGACCGCTCGCAGGGCAACATGCTGGTGGTCGACCGGAGTGCTCGCCAGCCAGGCTCCGGCCAGGGCGGCGACGCGCGGGGCCCACATGCCCGCCGCGTTGACCACGTGCTCGCAGGCGATCTCCCTGCCGTCGGTGATGACCGCGCGGACCTCGTGGCGATCGCCGAGCTCGATCGCGATCACCCGCTCTCCGGTGCGGATGGTCACGCCTGACTCCCGGGCCGCCGCCGCCAGTGCGTGAGTTGTCGCGTGGGGGTCGAGATGCCCATCGCCGGCCAGCCAGACCGAGCCATGGAGGTCCACCGGCGAGGCCATCGGCAGGTGGCGGCGTGTCTCGTCTGCACCAAGCAAGTCAACTTCGAGCCCGATGCCTCGCGCGCGGCTGACCCCGCGCTGCAGCTCCTGCCACTGCTCCGAGCTGGAGGCGATGCGGAGGCTGCCGACCGAGCTGAAGACGCCCAACTCACGGTACAACTTGATGCTGTACTGGCGGAACGCCATCATCGTGGCGGACGGATTGAACGCGGTCACGAGGCCCGCTGCGTGGCTGGTCGAGCCGCTCGTCAGCGGCCCCTTCTCGACCAGCATGACGTCCGTCCAGCCGCCGCGGGCGAGATGGAGTGCGACGCTCACGCCAGCGATGCCGCCGCCGATCACCACCACCCTGGCCTGCTCGCGCATTGTGCTCCCTGCTCGAAGCCCTGCCACCTGCGGTGACCGACGAACGCTACCAGCCGCGGTCGTCCGCAGGTCCCACAGTTCGTACAATGCGCCCTTGCCCGATCCACAGCGATCACCGATGTCGCCGCGTTCAGGCGAGCGCGCCCAGAGCATCCCGCGCTCCGTGCTCGAAGCCGAGATCGTGCGCATCGTCGGCGCGCTCGACGGCAATGGCGTCGCGCTGCGCCTCCTGGGATCACTCGCCGTCTCGGTGCGGTGCCCGGCGTCGGCGGCGCTCCTGCTGGCCTTTGATCGGACCTATGCCGATATCGACGTTGCCGCATACCGACGCGACGCAGGAGCGGTATCGGCCTACTTCGCGTCGATCGGCTACGTCCAGGATCGAGAAGTGGCGATGACCTCCGAAGGTCGCCGCGGTCTCTACGACCACCCCTCGACCGCGATCCACATCGACGTCTTCTACGACCGCCTCGAGTTCTGCCACGTGATCCC
>JBDTYC010000075.1:0-7220 GCA_040005815.1 Chloroflexota bacterium | reverse complement strand
GGTTCGCCTCGTGGACCACCAGCGCCTTGCCGGTCTTGGCCACCGATGCCAGGACTGCGGGCGTGTCGAGTGGGCGGAGGGAGCGCAGGTCCACGACCTCGGCCTCGATCCCGTCCTCGCGGGCGAGCGTCTCCGCCGCCTCGAGGGCGCAGAAGCGCATGTAGCCGTAGCAGAAGATGGAGAGGTGCTTGCCCGGTCGCGCCACATCGGCCACCCCGATTGGCACCACGTGGTCGCCATCGGGGACCTCCGCCTTGAAGAGGCGATACGTCTTCTTGTGCTCGAAGAACATGACCGGGTCGGGGTCGCGGACGGCAGCCTTGAGGAGGCCCTTCGCATCGGCGGGGGTGCCGGGCGCGACGACCTTGAGGCCGACCGTCGAAGTGAAGTAGGTTTCGTTGCTCTGCGAGTGGTAGAGGGCGCCGTGCACGCCGCCGCCGTACGGCATCCGGATCACCATCGGCAGCCCAAAGGTGTTGTTGGACCGATAGCGCATGCGGCTGATCTCGGACACGATCTGGTTAAAGGCCGGATAGCTGAAGTCGGCGAACTGCATCTCGGCGATCGGGCGCAGCCCGTAGATGGCGGCCCCCGCAGCGGCCCCGGCGATCATCGCCTCGGTCAGCGGCGTGTCGAGGACGCGCTTGCCGCCGTACTTGGCCCACAGCCCATCCGTCGCGCCGAAGACGCCGCCCTTCTTGCCGACGTCCTCACCCAGGACCATCACATTCGGGTCGCGCTCGAGCTCCTCGTCCATGGCGGCTCGGATCGCCTCGAGGATGTTCAGCTCGGCCATCAGCCGCCGTCCTCGGCGTAGACCCAGCGCGCGGCAGTGGCCACGTCCGGTTCGGGATGGGCCTCCGCGCGCTTCGACGCCTCGTTGATCTCGGCCTTGACCTCGGCTCGGAACTGCTCGTCCAGCTCCGTGGTCAAGAGGCCGGCGGCCATCAGCCGGTTGGCGAAGATGGGGAGGGGATCGTGCTGCTTGAGGTCCTCGACCTCTCCGGCCTCGCGGTAGCGGCGCTGGTCGTCGTCGGAGGAGTGGCTGGTGAGTCGGACCACCACCGCCTCGATCAGGGTCGGGCCCTCGCCGCGCCGGGCGCGCTCGTGCGCCTCCTTGGCCGCCGCGTAGCAGGCCAGCGGATCGCCACCATCGACCGTCACGCCGGTGAAGCCGTAGCCGGCCGCGCGGGCAGCGACCGAGAGGCCGCCCACCTGCTGGTCGAGCGGAACGCTGATGGCCCAGCCGTTGTTCTCGCACACGAAGATGACCGGCAGCTTGTGGACGCCGGCGAAGTTCATCGCCTCGTGGATCTCGCCCTGGTTGCTCGTCCCCTCACCGAACGAGGTGAGCGCCACCACGTCGTCGCCCTTGACCCATGCGCCCATGGCGATCCCGACCGCGTGCAGCACCTGGGTGCCAACCGGTGAGCTGAGCGAGACGATGTTGTAGCGCGCGCCGCCATAGTGGCCTGGCATCTGCCGTCCGCCGGAGGAGACGTCGTCGCCCTTGGCCAGGTGCGCGGTGACGATGTCCTCGACCGTCATCCCAAACGTGATGGCCGATGCGATGGAACGGTAGTAGGGGGCCATCCAGTCCTGGTTGCGGCGCATCGGCCAGGTGGTGCCAATCTGCGCAGCCTCGTGGCCCTGGCCCGAGATGATGAAGGCGATCTTGCCGGCCCGCTGCATGAGCCACATCCGCTCGTCAACCGCACGGGCCAGGAGCATCTCCCGGTACATCGCCAGGACGTCGGCATCCTTCAGGCCGAGCGCCTTGTGCCCGAGCTCTGCGACCCTGGTGTTCGCCATCAGCTCAATTGTCTCAGACGTGGATCGCTGCGCCGTCGACGGCGAGCGCCGCCTCGACGAGCACTTCGGTGAGGGTCGGATGCGCGTGGACCGACATCGCGATCTCGGCAGCGGTCCCTTCCAGCAGCAGGGCCAGCGTTGGCTCGGCGAGGAGGTCGCCCGCGTGGGCGCCGATCAGGTGCGCGCCCAGCAGGAGGCCGGACTCGGCATCGGCGACGAGCTTGGCGAAGCCATCGACCTCGCCCACGATGGTTGCCTTGCCGAGCGCCCGGAAGGGGAAGGAGCCGACCTTGACGGTGTGGCCCGCATCGGTCGCCTGCGTCTCGGTCATACCCACCGAGGCGATCTCGGGGCGGCAGAAGGTGACGCGGGGCATGAGGTCCATGCGCACCGGCTCCGGGTCGTGGCCTGCGATCTTCTCGACGGCGACCACCGCCTCGTGGCTCGCCACGTGCGCGAGCGCGTAGCCCGGCACGATGTCACCGATGGCGTACAGGTGCGGCACGCCGGTCTGCATGAAGCCGTCGACCTTCACGAAGCCGCGCTCCATCTCGACGCCGGGGATCTTGTCGAGGCCGATCTCGTCGGTGACCGGGCGACGCCCGACGGCGACCAGGATCACGTCGGTCTCCATCTCGACTCGGGTCGTTCCGTCGCGTGCTTCGACCGCGAAGTGGACCCCGCCCCCGGAGGGCTCGATGCTCTTCGGATCGATGCTCGACGAGACGTAGATCTTGACGTTTCGCTTCTTGAAGATGCGTGTCAGCTCCCTGCTGACGTCGGCATCCTCGAGCGGCACGATCCGGTCGAGGTACTCGATGAGGTGCACCTCGGCACCCAGGTCGCGGTAGAGGCTGGCCCACTCCACGCCGATGGCGCCCGCCCCGACGATCGCAACCCGCGCCGGAACCGACTCGCGCTGCAGCGCCTCGTCCGAGGTGATGATCAGCCTGCCGTCGACGTCGAGACCGGGCAGATGGCGCGGCGCCGAGCCGGTGGCCAGGATCAGGTCCGTCCCAGTTGCGTCCACGTCGCCTGACTCGCCGCCGCTCACGTGCACGCTGGTTGGGCCGGTGAGGGTGCCGGTGCCGCGCAGCACGGTGATGCTGTTCTTCTTCATCAGGAACTCGACGCCCTTGACGTGCTTCTCGACCACGAAGTCGCGTCGCTTGCTGAGCGCGGGGTAGTCAAGCGTCACCGCATCGCCGCCGGCCAGGCCGAACTCGGCGCCCTGCTCAGTGACCCGATGCAAAAGATCCGCGGTCTCGAGCATTGCCTTGGTCGGGATGCAGCCGCGGTTGAGGCAGGTGCCGCCCATCCTGTCCCGCTCCACGAGCCCCACCTTGAGCCCCAGCTGCGCCGCGCGGATGGCGCCCACGTAGCTCATCCCGCCGCCGAGGATCAGGACGTCGAAATGCTGCGGCTCGCTCATGCCGGGACCACCGGCTTCTCGAGCGAGCGGCCCTCGTGGGCGGCGAGGATGCCGCGCCACTGGTCGGAGACTCGCATCGGCTTCTCGACGTCGTAATCGAAGGCCACCAGCACGGTTTCCGATCGAGCCAGCTCGCGGCCATCCTGGTTGACGAGGAGGTGCGACATGCCGATGCTGCTGCGCCCGATCCAATCGACGCGGGAGCCCACCTCCACGGTGTCGCTGAACATCACCTGCGAGAGATAGTCGACCTGGAGCATGGCCAGGATGAATGGCATGCTGACCGGGTCCGCGCCGGTGCCCAGGACGTCGCGCAGGTAGAGGACGCGGCCCTGCTCGACGTAGGTGGCGATCACGGCGTTGTTGACATGGCCGAACGGGTCGAGGTCGCCGAGGCGCACGTCGAGGCGCGTGCGGTGACGGAATTCATCGATCACGGGAAGCCGATTCTACACGGGCCGCCAGAGCCGGCCCCCCGGGCCTGCTGTCAGATTGCCTCGGCGGCCCGTTCGATCAGCGCGGCGAGCAGCGTCGTGCGCGGTACGACGCTCGAGAGGTCGAGCCATTCGTCGGCGGAGTGGTCGTCGCCGCCGATTGGCCCCAGGCCGTCCAGGGTCGGCAATCCGGCGGCAGTGGTCGTGTTGGCGTCGCTCGCGCCGCCGGTCAGCGTGTCGTGCAGCTCGAATCCCAGCTCGGAGGCGATGGAGATGGCGAGCTCCGCCATGCGGCCGTTCCCCGGCGTGCGCTCCATCGGCGGATGGAAGGCGGCCCGGCGCAGCGTGGCTGTGATTCCCTCGAGCGCAGGATGCGTGACGATCCCCTCCACCTCGGCCGCCGCGACCTCGAACTCCGCGGTGCTGGCCGCGCGCAGGTCGAGCTCCATCCGGCACGATCCCGCCACGACGTTCGGGCGCGTCCCGCCGTCGATGACCCCGGCGTTGACCGTGACGCTCGGCCAGCGCCCGTTCAGGGCGTGCAGCGCAAGCACCTGGCGCGCCGCCTCTACGATCGCGCTGCGCCCCTTCTCCGGCTCGACCCCGGCATGCGCGGCGCGTCCGGTGATCGTGACCTCGAAATCGGCGATCCCCTTGCGGGCGCTGACGACATCGCCGTTGGCGCGGGCGCACTCCAGCACCATGGCGGCGTCGTGTTCGCCGACCAGCCGCCGGATGTGCTCGGTGCTGAAGGGCGAGCCGATCTCCTCATCGGGGTTGGCGACGAAGGTCACCGATGGCTGGCGACCGAGGGCGTGCAGCGCGGCCAGGGCGTGGAGGCCGGCGAGCAGCCCGCCCTTCATGTCGCTCACCCCCGGACCGGTGGCCCGCTCGCCATCGGTGTGGAAGGGGCGCAGGGCGGCGGTGCCGGGCTCGAAGACGGTGTCCATGTGCCCGATCAGCAGCAGCCGCGGCCCGGATCCGGCCAGGCGCCCGACGACCAGGTCGCCCAGCTGCCGCTCTCCTTCGACCGGACGGTGGGGGATCCGCTCGACCGCTGCCTCGAGCCCGGCCAGCGCGGCGGCGACAGCGTCGGCGACCCGGTTGACGCCCTCGGGCGTGTACGAGCCGCAGTCGATGTTGACCAGCGTGGCGAGGTCGTCGACGAAGCGCGGGAGGCGGGCAGCGACAGCGGCCTGCAGGCCGTCAGGGAGGGTCACGGCGCGTGAGTATACTGCCGGCCATGCCCAACGAGGCGCGGCCGCAGGCCGAGGTCGAGCTGCTGGAGCTGCGCGTGCTGGACGGCCCCAATCGGTTCTTCAACCGTCCCGCCATCAAGCTCGAATTCGGGTCCGAGACGCCGACCGCTGCCGCCGATGTGGCGGCCGCCGCTGCCCTCGCCCTGCGACGGCTGCACGTCGCCCTCGATCTCCCCGTTCCGCGGGTGACGGTGCGTCATTCGAGCGACCACCGGCGCGCCGCGATCGCCTTCCAGTGGCGCCGTCGCGCGCGGTCGCAGGCGATCGCGGCGGCTGCCGCCCGGATCGCCACGGGTTCCAGCACCGACCGTCATGAGCTGCGGGCGCTCAGGGCGGTTGCGGCCGGGCCAATGCCCGACCTGCCGCGACCGCGGATCCCGGTGGTGGCGATCACCGGCACGAACGGCAAGAGCACGACCACGCGACTGATCGCGCACATCGCCGCCGCCGCCGGGATGAAGGCGGGAATGACCAACTCCGATGGGATCTACATCGGCTCCGAGCTGGTCGAGGCGGGGGACTGGACCGGCTTCGGCGGCGCCGGCCGGGTCCTGGCGCAGCCGCACCTCGACCTGGCGGTGCTCGAGACGGCACGTGGCGGGATCCTGCTGCGCGGGATCGGCTACGCGGCGAACGACGTCGCGGTGGTGACGAACGTCTCGGCCGATCACCTCGGCCTGCAGGGGATCGACACGCTCGACGAGCTGGCCGAGGTGAAGGGGGCGGTGACCCGCATCACGAAGCGCTCGGGCTGGGTCGTCCTCAACGCGGACGACCCCCGTGCCTGGCGCATGCGGCGCGAGACGAAGGGTCGCTGGTACCCGTTCACGCTCGATCCGGAGAACCCGAACATCGAGCTCGCTTTGGACCGCGGCGGCCGGGCGGCGGTGATCCAGAGCGGCTGGCTGGTTCTCCTCGGTGCCGGCCGCCGTCCGCGGCGGCTGGCGCGCGTCGACGAGCTGCCAGTGACGTTTGCCGGCCTGGCCCAGTACAACGTCGCGAACGCGCTGGCGGCGGCCGCCGCGGCCGACGCCCTGGGGATCGCGCCGGACAAGATCGCCGCGGGGCTGCGCAGCTTCGCCCTGGACCGCGCGGTCAACCCGGGCCGGCTCAACCTGTTCGAGAAGCGTGGACTCCTTGTCCTCGTCGACTTTGCGCACAACGAGGCTGGGCTGGAGGGATTGCTGGAGGTCTGCCGCAAGCTGAGCTATGCAGCCGCACGGGCCACGAAGCGTGGTCGCGGCAAGGTCCGGGTGGCGATCGGCACCGCCGGCGACAGATCCGACGAGCTCCTCCACGGCCTTGGACTCCTCGCCGGGGCGGCGGCCGACGAGGTGGTCATCTGCGAGAAGCCGCATTACCTGCGCGGCCGCGAGTCGGCGGAGATGAACGAGATCATGAGAGGAGGGGTGGCCGAGGCCGGCTACATCGGACCGGTCGAGGCCTTTCCAACGGAGCTTTCCGCCCTCCAGGGGCTCATCGCGGGGGCGCAGCGCGGCGACGTGATCGCGGTCATGACCCACGTCGAGCGGGCGGACGTCTTCGAGTGGCTTGAGGCGACGGGGTACGGCCAGGTCGGCTTCGACCGCCTCCGCGAGCTGGTCGGCGCCTAGCCGTCGAACTCGATCGCGACCAGCTCCTCGAGCTCGTCGTCGAGCGTGTCGATTCGCGAGGACGCATCATTGGCCGATGCGCCGCCGTGCTGACGGCGCTGGAGCTCCTTCCAGACGTCGTTGGCGTGGTCCACGCAGACGACCACGACGTCGCCCTCGTGGCCCATGTCCAGGGCATAGCGGGTCGCCTCCATCTCGTCGAGAATGGTTTCGACGTTCGCGCAGCGCGCGCCGCCGTCCATCGCTGCCCGCACGCCGCGCTCGATGAGCACCGCCGTCTGGCCACGCGGCCGCCCACGGTTGTTGGCGTCCTCGCGCACGACGATCGTGTCGAAGTGGGCGGCTGCGATCCGGCCCAGCTCGACGATGTCCTCGTCGCGCCGGTCGCCGGCGGTGGCCATCACCCCGATCCGCTGTCCCGTCACGAGGGCGCGGCGTCCGCTGGCCGATGGCTCGGTCAGCCGGCCCACGAAGTCGCCCAGGGCGGAGACGGCCGGCGCGTTGTGCGCGTAGTCGACGATCACCCGGTAGCCGTCGAGCTCGAACATGTTCAGGCGCCCTGGCGCCATGAAGTAGCTGGTGGTGAAGGTGCGCAGCCCCTGGCGCACGTCGTGCAGGTGCGCGCCGGCGGCCCACGTCGCGGCGGCCGCAGCGAGCGCGTTCTGGACAT
>JBDTYC010000074.1:0-7235 GCA_040005815.1 Chloroflexota bacterium | reverse complement strand
GCCTGCCGCTCCACCCGCTGATCGGGCTGCAGGAGCACGAGGTGCGCCGGGTCGGATTCTTTCTGGGCCTGCCGGCCGAGCTCCGCAAAGAGTTCGCGACCATCCTGCGCGGGCTGTTCGCCGCCTTCATCGAGTCGGATGCTGACCTCGCGGAGATCAACCCGCTGGTGGTGACCGAGGAGGGGAGGCTCGAGGCGCTCGATGCCAAGATTGTCCTCGACGACTCCGCCCTCTTCCGGCATCCGGAGCTCGAAGCCCTGCGCGACCTCGGCGAGGAGGAGCCATCCGAAACGGCGGCCCGCGATGCCGGCATCAACTTCATCAAGCTCGACGGCAGCATCGGCTGCATGGTGAACGGCGCCGGGCTGGCGATGACGACGATGGATCTCGTCAAGCTGGCGGGGGGCCAGCCGGCCAACTTTCTGGACATCGGGGGAGGCGCCAAGGCGGAGCGGGTGGCGGCGGCATTCCGCATCATCCTGGACGACCCCAACGTGCGAGCGATCCTCATCAACATCTTCGGCGGGATCACCCGGGGCGACGAGGTGGCACGTGGGATCGTCGAAGCACGCGCCAGCCTGGGTCGGCAGGTGCCGATGGTGGTCCGCATCGTTGGCACGAATGCCGCCGAGGCAGCCGAGATCCTGCGCGCGGCTAACCTGATCACCGCCGATAGCCTCGACGACGCCGCCCGGAAGGCCGTGGCAGCCGCCGGGTCCAGCGCATGAGCATTCTGGTCGGCGCTGCGACGCGCCTGCTGGTGCAGGGCATCACCGGGCGCGAGGGCGACTTCCATTCGCGCGCGATGCTCGACTTCGGGACGCAGATCGTGGCCGGAGTCACCCCTGGCAAGGGCGGCCAGTCGGCGGTGGACGGCCGCGTGCCGGTCTTCGATACGGTGGTCGACGCGGTGGCGGAGACGGGGGCCAATGCGGCCTGCATCTTCGTGCCGGCGGCCTTCGCACCGGACGCCATCCTCGAGGCGGCCGACGCCGACATCCCGCTGCTGATCTGCATCACCGAGGGGATCCCTGCGCTCGACATGTTGCGAGTGCATCACGTGCTGCGCTCGCAGGGGGTGCGCCTGATCGGCCCCAACTGCCCCGGGGCCACCACCGTGGGAGGTGCCAAGGTCGGGATCATCCCCGGCGACATTCACCGTGCGGGGTCGGTGGGCCTCGTCAGTCGCTCAGGGACGCTCACCTACGAGGTGGTGCAGGCGATGACCGATGCCGGCGTGGGACAGACGACGTGCGTCGGGATCGGCGGCGACCCGATCGTTGGGACCACCTTCATCGACGTCCTCGAGATGTTCAACGCAGACGACGAGACCGAGGCGATCGTCCTGATCGGCGAGATCGGTGGCGACGAGGAGGAGCGTGCCGCGGACTACTGCGCGCGGGAGGTTCGGAAGCCGATGGCCGCCTTCATCGCGGGCCGGACCGCGCCACCGGGACGACGGATGGGGCACGCCGGCGCGATCATCTCGGGCGGTGCCGGGACGGCGGAGTCGAAGCGCCAGGCGCTCCAGGGGGCCGGCATCCGGGTCGCCGACTCACCCTCCCAGATCCCCGCGCTGCTGCGCGAGGCCGGCGTTCGCTAGGCGCCAGACTGCCTTGCGGCGTCCCATTCGTCGCGGAGGATCGCCATCAGAAGCACATCGTCGAGGCGCCCCTCGACGCGGAACGCTCGACGCATGACGCCCTCGCGCTGGAAGCCGACCTTCTCATAGGATCGGATGGCGCGGGGGTTGCTGGCATTCACCGTCAGCCAGACGCGCTCGAGGCCGAGCGTGCCGAAGCCGAAGGCGAGCAGCGTGCGCTGCGCATCGGTCCCCCATCCGGCACCGATATGGTCCCTGTCCATGTAGATGGCGAGCTCGGCGTTCCCGTCGAACGTGTTCACCTCCTTGAACCAGGTCGTGCCGATGAACCGGTCGTCTCCCAGCTCACACACGGCGAAGAAGTAGCCCTCCCCGGAATGCGACCTCGCACTGTGCCGCTCCAGCCAGGCGGTGGCCTCCACCACAGTCATCGGCACGCGGTAGCCGGCGAAGGCGCCGTCGTCGGTGTCGTTGATGCCCGCGACATAGGACGGCATATCCCGGGCCTCGAGCGGGCGCAGCCAGATGCGGTCACCGCGCAGCAGCGGCCGCTCGGGGACCGGCTGTCGAGGGGCATCCTCGCTCATTCGCCATCCTCCCGGACCGTTTGAAGGAGCTCCCACAGTACCCCGTTCAGGGTGCGCGGATGGATGAACGCCACCTCGCCGTGGGCGCCCGAGCGAGGCGTACGGTCGATCAGCTCGGCCTCCGCCGCTGCCAGCGCCTCGAGGTCGCCGGAAAGGTCGTCGCTGGTCAGGCAGATGTGGTGCAGCCCTTCGCCTCGGGTGGCCAGGAAGCGGGCCACGCCGCTCTCGTCGTCGGTCGGCTCGACCAGCTCGACCTTCGCCCCGCGCCCCGCGGCCGGGGTGAGGAAGCAGAGCCGGACGTGCTGCGAGGCGAAGACGCGAGGCTCGTCGATCGGGTCCCAGCCGAAGAAGGCCCGATACCGCGGAAGTGCCTCGTCGATCGAGCGCACGACGACGGCGACGTGGTCGATCGGTCCAACCGTCACGGGCGATACTCTCCCCACGCTCGGCGCAGCGTGTCGCTGATCTCGCCCAGGGTGACCTGGGCATCCACGCAGGCACGGATGCGCGGCACGACGTTCTCCGTGCCGGCCGCTGCCGCCTCGAGGGCCGCCGATGCCTCCGCGGCCTGGCCGGGGTCGCGGCCGGCGCGCACCGCGCGCGTTCGCGCGACCTGCTCCGCCTCCGCCGCCGGGTCGATCACCTGGGCCTGCGGTCGCTGCTCGTCGCCACCGTCGGCGAACGCGTTGACGCCGACCACGATCCGCTCCTCCGCCTCGATGGCCCGCTGGGCAACGTACGCGGCGTCGGCGATGGCGGCCTGCTGGTAGCCATCAGCCAGCGCCGCGAGCGTCCCACCGCGACGGTCGATCTCCTCCAGCTCGGCATCCACCCGAGCCTCGATCTCCTGGGTCAGCGCCTCAACGTAGTACGAGCCGCCGAGCGGGTCGACCGGCGCGCCGACGCCGGACTCCGCATACAACACTTGTTGGGTCCGGAGGGCGAGTCTGGCGGTGGCCGGAGTCGGCAGGCCAAGCGCCTCGTCCGATGCGTTGGTGTGCAGGCTCTGGGCTCCACCCAGGATGGCGGCGAGCGCCTGCACGGTCGTCCGCACGACATTGGTCTCCGGCTGCTGGGCAGTGAGCGTGCTGCCTCCCGTCTGGACGTGGAACCGCATCGCCATGCTCCGTGGATCCTGGGCGCCGAACCGGTCGCGCGCCACTCTGGCCCACGTCCCGCGTGCGGCACGGAACTTGGCAGCCTCCTCGAAGAGGTCGTTGTGGGCGGCGAAGAAGAAGGAGAGGCGCGGAGCGAAGTCGTCGAAGGCCATCCCGGCCGCGATCGCAGCCTCCGAGTAGGCGATCGCATCGGCGACCGTGAAGGCGACCTCCTGCACCGCCGTCGCCCCCGCCTCGCGCATGTGGTATCCGCTGATGCTGATCGTGTTCCAGGCGGGCAACTCTGCGCGGCAGTAGGCGAAGGTGTCGGTCACCAGCCGCATCGAGGGCCCCGGAGGATAGATATAGGTACCGCGCGCGATGTACTCCTTGAGGATGTCATTCTGGATCGTGCCGCGCAGCCCGCTGGGATCGATCCCCTGCCGGCGGGCGACGGCCTCGTAGAGGACCAGCAGGATGGCAGCGGTGGCGTTGATCGTCATGCTGGTGCTGACCGCGTCGAGCTGGATCCCCTCGAAGAGGGCCTCCATGTCCGCGACCGTGTCGATCGGGACGCCCACCCGGCCGACCTCCCCGATCGACATCGGGTCGTCGCTGTCGTAGCCCATCTGAGTCGGCAGGTCGAAGGCCACCGAGAGGCCCGTCTGGCCGCTTGCCAGCAGGTAGCGGAAGCGGCGATTCGTTTCCCGTGCAGAGCCAAAGCCGGCGTACTGGCGCATCGTCCACGGCCGGCCGAGGTAGCCATCCGGACGGATGCCCCGGGTGAACGGGAAGGCGCCAGGCTCGCCTGTCTCGCGTGCCGGATCGCGGTCCGCTGGGCCATAGACCGGTCGGATCTCGATTCCCGAGGTGGACCGATGTGGAGGCCGTCCGGCGCGCTCGGGGTCGCTCATCAGCGCCGATTGTACGGGGCGGCGTCCCCGGTCCACGCTACTCGAGGCGCAGCAGCGGCATGCCCGCGGCAACGGCCTGGCCGACCACGACCGTCAGGGCGGCGACGTGTCCCGGCTGGGGCGCTCGGACCTCGTTCTGCATCTTCATCGCCTCGATGGTGAGGAGGGTGGCTCCGGCCGCGACGTCGTCTCCTTCCGTGACGGCGATCGCGACCACGAGCCCGGGCAGCGTGGCTCGCACCTCGATCGGGCCGTCATGCCGGTGTGAGGAGGACTCAGCATCGGCGAGGACCCGCTCTCGCCAGCTGCGCACCACGACCGTGATGCGGCGTCCCCGTAGCGTGACGACCCAGTCGGTCCCCGAGCCCTCGACGAGGCAGAGCTCGGTCCTCGGCCCGTTCCTGAGCCGGGCCAGGCCTGCTTCGCCGTCGAGCCAAACGAGGGTCCAGCCGGAAGCTGGCTCCACCTTGCTGTCGTCGACGCTGAGCTCGTACTCGGTCATCCTGGTCGCCGCCGTCCGACCGCCTCGTGGCGTGCCAGTTGCTGCCAGGGAGACTCGGTCACTCGAGCGCTGGGCCGCTCCGCGGGGGCCGTCACCGCCCCGTCGGCCCGTCGTGCCAGGGCAGCCAAGGCCACCAGCGATCGGTCCTCATCGGTCAACCGCGGACCGTCTCCCCAGCCCCCCTCGATGAGCCCGGTGTCATAGGCGCCGGTCGCGAAGTCGGCATCGTCGACCAGCCAGCGCAGGAAGGAGAGGTCGGTCTGCAAGCCGCCGACGACAGTCTCGTCGAGCGCCCGTCGCAGCCGCGCAACCGCGGCGGGCCGATTCTCGGCGTGGACCATCAGCTTGGCGAGGAGCGGGTCGTACTCAGTCGGCAGCACAGTGCCGCCCGTCACCCCCGCGTCGACCCGGATTCCCGGCCCCTCGGGCATGCGCCAGGCCGTGACACGGCCCGATACCGGGGCGAACCCCTGGTGCGGGTCTTCGGCATAGACCCGGACCTCGATCGCATGGCCGCGTGACGCCGAGGCCATGACCGCATCCGAGAGGCGCTCCCCCGCCGCCACACGAATCTGCCAGGCCACCAGGTCGAGGCCCATCACGAGCTCGGTCACCCCATGCTCGACCTGGAGCCGGGTGTTCATCTCCAGGAAGTAGTGGCCGCCGTCCGCATCGACCAGGAACTCGACGGTGGCGGCACTGTGGAATGCGACAGTTCCGACGACCCGCCGAGCACTCTCGGCCAGCGCCGCTCGAAGGGCCGGGGTTACCGCGGGCGACGGTGACTCCTCGACCAGCTTCTGGTGGCGTCGCTGTACGCTGCACTCCCGCTCGCCCAGGACCGCGAGGTTGCCGTGCCGGTCGCCAAGGAGCTGGATCTCGACATGGCGCGCCGGCGCGATCAGCTGCTCAAGGTAGAGCGTCCCGTCGCCGAAAGCCGCCATCGCCTCGCGGCCCGCGGCGGGCAGCGCTTCCTCGAGCTCGTTGCGATCCTCGACCCTCCGCATCCCCCTGCCGCCGCCACCCGCCGCCGCCTTCAGCAGCGCGGGGAATTCGATGCCGGTGAGGTCGACCTCTGCCAGCGACCCATGCCCGTCAGCGACGAGCGGGACCAGCAGGCCCGGGACGATCGGGACGCCGGCGCCCGCCACTGACCGCCTCGCGGCCAGCTTGTCACCCAACGAGGCAAGGGTCGCGGGCGGCGGCCCAATGAAGGCAAGCCCCGCATCCTCGACCGCCGCGGCGAACGCCTCATTCTCCGACAGGAATCCATAGCCGGGATGGACCGCCTCGGCCCCCGAGCGGGCCGCCGCCGCCATGACGGCATCAATCGACAGGTACGACTCGGCGGCGGGCGCCGGCCCGATCCGCTCCGCCAGGTCCGCCATCTGGGTGTGGAGCGCAAGCGCATCGACGTCGCTGTAGGTCGCGACCGATTCGATGCCCAGCTCGCGACAAGCACGGATGATCCGGACGGCGATCTCGCCGCGATTCGCGATCAGGAGCCGCCGGAACGGTCTCCCGTCTTTGCGCAAAGACGCGCCCGGGTCAGAGCGGGATGTTGCCATGCTTCCTGGTGGGCACGGCTTGGCGCTTTCCCTGCAGCATCGTCAGCGCATCGACCACCCGCGCCCGAGTTTCGGATGGGAGGATCACCTCGTCAACATAGCCGCGGGCCGCCGCGACATACGGATTCGCAAACCGGGCCTCGTACTCTCCCACCAGCGTCGCTCGTTCCGCGTCTGGGTCGGACGCATCGGCGATTCGCTCGCGGAAGATGATGTTGACGGCCCCCTCGACGCCCATCACCGCGATCTCCGCGGTCGGCCAGGCAAAGTTCAGGTCGCCGCGAACATGCTTGCTGCTCATCACGTCATAGGCTCCGCCGTATGCCTTGCGGGTGATCACTGTCACCTTCGGCACCGTCGCCTCGCAGTAGGCATACAGAAGCTTTGCGCCGTGACGGATGATCCCGCGATGCTCCTGGTCGACTCCGGGGAGGAACCCCGGCACGTCGACCAGGGTGACGAGTGGAATGTTGAAGCAGTCACAGAAGCGGACGAAGCGCGCTGCCTTGTCGGATGCGTCGATGTCGAGCACTCCGGCTAGAACCTCGGGTTGCTGCGCGACGATGCCGACACTTCGCCCCTCGACGCGCGCCAGCCCGCAGATGACGTTCCGCGCGAAATGCTCATGCACTTCGGTGAACGATCCCGAGTCAACGATGCCAGCGACCACCCGACGCATGTCATAGGACCGCTGCGCCGAATCGGGGACGAGCGCGTCGAGCGTCTCCCCGTCGACCTCGGGCGGACTCCAGTCCTCTGCGGTCGGCGGCGGATCGACGTTGTTCTGCGGCAGGTAGCCTAGGATCCGGCGCGTCAGCGACATCGCCTGCGGCTCCCCCGCCGCCAGGAAGTGCGCCACACCGCTCGTCTCGTTGTGGACCCGCGCGCCGCCAAGGCCCTCGAGATCCACCTCTTCGTGCGTCACCGTCTTCACCACGTTCGGCCCGGTGACGAACATGTAGCT
>JBDTYC010000073.1:0-7244 GCA_040005815.1 Chloroflexota bacterium | reverse complement strand
TGTTCGTGTGCTGACCTCCAGGTCGGGATGTGTGCGGCCGGGATGGTAGCACCGCAGTCCCGCGCCCGGACTCGCCTAGGGGCCGCTCGACGGCGGTGGCGTCGGCGGCACGGGGGTCGGACTCGCGGTCGGTACCGGCGTCGGCGATGGGCTGGGCGAGGGGGTCGGTCCCTGCGAGAGGACCAGGTCCACCTGGCTGCCCACCCCGACCGGCACCCCGGCGCTCGGGTTGGAGCTGATCACGTCGCCCTCCCTCCGATCGGACGGGGCGCTGCTGACCTGTCCCAGCTCGAGCCCCTTCGACCGGAGCGTGTCGGTCGCCTCCTGCCGGGTCTGGCCGACCAGGTTCGGCACCGGCACCTGCTCCGTGCCCGAGCTGACCCAGACCTCGATGGTGTCTCCCCGCTTCACCGCGATGCCGCTTGCGGGATCGGTGCGAATGACGTGATCCACCGGAACGGTGTCATTCGGCTCGGGGAGGTGCTCGTCGAGGACGAGGCCGAGTCGCTCGGCCTCCGCACGGACGCCGGCGATCGGGTCGCCGACCCAGTTGGGCACGGTCAGGCCGGTCGGCGTCGGCGTCGGGGACGAGTTCGGTCCCAGCCCGCCCAGCAGCTGCGCGCCGAGGAAGCCCATCGTGCCGAGGAGGAGGACCGCCAGCAGGGCCAGCAGCCAGATCCACCACGGCTGCCCCTCATCGCGCGGCTCGGGGTAGCGCTGCAGCGGGCGTCCCGGTGGCGCGCCCCTTGAGCCGGCGGCACCCTCGCCCGGCATCCCGGAGATCGCGGCCCGATCCGACGGCAGGGTGACCCGCGGCGGCACGTAGACGGTCGGCTCGCCGGCGGCCGGCGTGGCGGGGACGGCGATGGCGGCGACCGCGTTGGCGGCGTCGGGGTCGGCCTGCCAGACGCGGAGCGCCTCGGCGAATGCGCCCGCATCGGGGTAGCGGTTGGCGGGATCGCGCTCCAGGGCTCGCATCACGATCGCGGACAAGCCGGGCGGCACCGGCCCGTGCTCGGTCGGCGGGACCGGGTCCTCGGTCAGCCGCTTCAGCGCCACGCCGGCGGCTGAATCGCCCTCGAACGGCCGGCGCCCGGTCAGCATCTCGTACAGGACGATCCCGAGCGCGTAGACGTCGGACTGCCCGGTCACCTCGTCGCCGCGCGCCTGCTCGGGGCTGAAGTAATGGACCGATCCGAGCGTGGTGCCGGTCACGGTCATGGACGCCTCGCTCACGGCGCGGGCGATCCCGAAGTCGGTCACCTTCACGTCCTGGTCGATCAGGATGTTCCCCGGCTTCACGTCCCGGTGCACGATCCCGCGCCGATGCGCCGCCTCGAGGGCCGAGGCGACGCCGATCGCGATGCGCACGGCGTCATCGGTCTCCAGTCGGCCGTGCTTGTGCAGGATGGCGGCCAGGTCCTCGCCGTCGACCAGCTGCATGACGATGAACTGGCTCTCCGTCTCGGGATCGGTCCCGTAGTCGTAGACCGGCACGATGTTCGGGTGCGACAGCGACCCGGCCGATCGCGCCTCCTGCTTGAAGCGCGCTGCGAAGCCCGGATCGTTGCCGTACTGCGGCCGCAGCAGCTTGACGGCGACCTCGCGGTCGAGCTGCTCGTCCATGGCACGCCACAGCGTCGCCATGCCGCCCTCGCCCAACGGGGCGATGACCCGGTACCGACCGCCTATGAGCCGCCCGATCATCTCCACCGCGGATCAGTCTCGCAGGTCGAGGCTGCGCACATGGGCACGGACCTCATCCGCCAAATCGGACTCCAGCGACATGGCGATGTTGGCCTTCAGCCAGCCAAGGCGGGTGCCGGCGTCGTGCCGCACGCCCTCGAACTGGTAGCCGAAGACCGGCTGTTCGGCCGTGAGGGCGCGGATGGCGTCGGTGAGCTGGATCTCGCCCCCGGCGCCGCGCTGGGTGGTCTCGAGCTTGTCGAAGATCTTGGGGCTCAGGATGTAGCGCCCCAGCACGCCCAGGTCCGAGGGAGCCTCGCCGACGGCCGGCTTCTCCACGAGGTCGTCGATCTCGACCAGGCGCCCCTCGTGGTGGAGCGGCGCCACGATCCCGTAGCGGTCGACGTCGTCTGGAGGCACGCGCTGGACCGCAATCATCGAGCCCCGGTGCGCGTAGTACTGCTCGATCAGCTGCTCCGTGACCGGCTTGCCGCCGGGGTTCAGCATCACGTCGTCGGAGAGGAGGACCGCGAACGGCTCGTCACCGACGAGCTCCTTGGCCATCAGGACCGCATGACCCAGGCCGAGCTGCTCCTTCTGGTGGACGAACGCGATCGGGCCGATCTCGGAGATCCGACGAACTGCGCGCAGCATCTCGATGTCTCCGCGCTCCTCCAGCCACGCCTCGAGGCCGGGAGCGGAGTCGAAGTGCTCTTCGACCGCACTTCGCCCGCTGGCGATGACGATGATGATCTGCTCGATCCCCGAGGCGACGGCTTCCTCGACCGCGTACTGGATGATCGGCCGGTCGACCAGCGGCATCATCTCCTTGGGGATGGCCTTGGTTGCTGGCAGGAAGCGGGTCCCGAAGCCGGCCGCCGGCAGGACGGCCTTTCTGACGCGCACGGTGATCAGCTCTCTCCTTGAGCGGGTTGCCTCTCAGCGCGACGCCGGCGAATCTTCAGGCTGCGCCGATGACGGGGGCCTCACGGGGGAACGAGTATAGCAACGCCCGCCCGCCGAGCCCCGGAAGCCCCAAGGGCGGCAACGCTACAATCGCCAACCGATGATCAAGTCCCTGGTGCGCACCCTCAAAGGCCCGAGCCGCGACCCCCGGATGGCTCTCATCAGCCGTCCCCTGCCCCGCGACCTGCTCGACGAGCAGGTGCTCGCAGCCCTGGAGATCGCGCTCTCGGCCGATCCGAACCCCGACGACCTGGTCGAGACCCTGCCGGCCGCCCTGCGCCAGGTGACCGGGCACCACTACCAGGTTCTCGACCGGGCGGCGAGCGATGTCACCGGCAGCTTCCGGCGCTCCCAGGTGATGATTCGGGACGGCGGCGTCGGCATCTGGCCTGGCTACGCAGCCCGCGCCTACCCGCTCCTCGCCCCCTCGCCGCATACCGAGCGCACCGTGGCCGCGATCGCCGCGGCCGATGGCCTCCCGGCCGACGCTCCCAGCGCAACCAACCCGGTGGGGAAGTCGGGCTGGGCGCCCCCGCCAGCTCGGGGTCGTGGCGAGGCTGCCGAGCCAACCGGGGGCGAGACCGAGTAGGTGGGCCGCCAGAACGTCCCGCGCGACCAGTGGCTGGAGCTCGGCGCGGAATGCCCGCACTGCGGCGAGCGAGTCACCGAGGAGATGGTCTACTCCTGGCGCCCGGTGCCGGACGACCCGAAACTGCTCCTGCTCTACTGCCCCGACTGCGGGGACCGGGTCGAGATCAATCACGTCTGAGGCTGGAATCGTGCGGCGTGGTGCCCCCAACCGGATTCGAACCGGTGATCTCCACCTTGAAAGGGTGGCGTCCTAGGCCTCTAGACGATGGGGGCGCTGACCTGCCCATCGTAGCAAGGCGCCCGCGTGCGTCATCGGCAGGGCGCTACAGGTAGAAGAGGATCACCAGGATCACCGCGCCGGCCAGAGAGAGGGCGGCCAGCAGGATCATGAAGCCGCCGCCCAGCGCGATCGCGACCGACATCCCGGTCGATCGGGTCCGATATGCGCGCTGCGACCAGATCCAGCCCTGGATGAACAGGAACACGCCGATCACGACCGCGATCAGCGCCGATGCCAGCATCGCGCCGACGGAGAAGTCGGTATCGGCGCTCAGGATCGACATGATCGTGAGGGCGGCCGCGATCAGCAGCCCGACCACCCCGATCACCACGTTCCGCAGGAATGGGTGCATCCGCGAAAGCCTGCATGGACCGATGCGCCTCGTCAAGACGCCCCGCTCGTAGACTGGCGGCATGCCGTCCAGCCCGTTCACCGCGTTCGCCACCACGGCCGAGGCGGTGGCGGCGACCAGCTCCAAGCTCCGCAAGCGCGACGTGCTCGCGGCCTATCTCCGCGACCTGCCCCCTGCCGACGTGCCGATCGCGGCCACCTTCTTCGCCGGCCGCCCGCTTCCCGGCAACGCGGACAAGCTGGGCCTGGGCTGGGTGCAGCAGAGCCAGGCCCTGGCAGCCGCCAGCGGGGCCGATGAGCAGGCCCTCCACGACGCCTACCTGCGTCACTCCGACTTCGGCGACGCCGCCGACGAGCTGCTGCGCGGACGGGCGCCTGCTGGGAAGCCACTGACCCTGGCCGATGTTGAGGCAGCCTTTCGGGGCATGAGCGCGGCCGCCAACTCAGCGGCGCGCGTCTCGCTGATGACCGATCTCTTCGGCCGGGCCCTCGACGCGGAGGCGCGCTTCGTCGCCCGCATCGCCGCCCGTGAGCTGCGGATCGGGCTCCGCGAGGGTTTGCTCGAGGAGGCCATCGCTACGGCCTTCGACCGGCCGATCGATGCGGTGCGGCGTGCGCAGATGCTCGTCGGCGAGCCCGGGGAGGCGGCGGCAATGGCCCGGGACGACCGGCTCGCCGAGGCGGCGCTGCACCTTGGACGGCCGGTACGCTTCATGCTTGCGACCCCGGTGGCGGACGCCGACGAGGTGATGCGCCGGGTGGGCGACGAGGCCTGGATCGAGGACAAGTACGACGGCATCCGTGCGCAGCTGCACCTGGACCCCCCGGCGCAGCCGCGCCTCTTCTCGCGCGACCTGAACGAGATCGGCGGCGCCTTCCCGGAGGTGGTCTCGGCGGCCAGGAACCTGAAGCACCGGCTCGTGATCGACGGCGAGCTGGTTCCGTATCGCGAGGGATCGGTCCTTGACTTCGCGAGCCTCCAGACCCGGCTCGGGCGCGTCGAGCCGAGCCCGGAGCTCCTCGAGCAGGTCCCCGTCGTGCTGGTCGCCTTCGACCTGCTGCACCTCGACGGCCGCGATCTGCTCGAGACGCCGCTTCGCGAGCGGCGGGCGGCCCTGGAGGGACTCACGCTTCCGGAACGCAGCGACGAGCGGTTCCTCTACTCGCACCTTGCCACTGCGCGCTCGGCGGACGAGGTCGAGGCGCATTTCGACGACGCCCGGGAGCGTCGCAACGAGGGGCTGATGGTCAAGGACCCCGGATCGGTCTACCAGCCGGGCCGCCGCGGGCTGGGCTGGCTGAAGCTCAAGAAGGCACTAGCCACGCTCGACTGCGTCGTGGTCGGGGTCGAATGGGGGCATGGCAAGCGACGCGGCGTGCTCTCGGACTACACCTTCGCCGTGCGTGGTGCGGATGGGGCCTCGCTCCTCACCATCGGCAAGGCCTACACGGGCCTGACCGATGCCGAGATCGCGGCGATGACCGAGCGCTTCAAGGAGATCACCCTGCGCGACTTCGGCCGCTATCGGACGGTCGTCCCCGAGGTGGTGGTCGAGATCGCCTTCGATCGGATCATGCGCAGCGCACGCCACAAGAGCGGCTTCGCGATGCGGTTCCCGCGCATCGTGCGGATGCGCGACGACAAGACCCCCGCTGAGATCGATGAGCTGGCGACGGTCGAGAAGCTGTTGGCCGCCCAGGCGAGCGGCAGGATCCTACTGGCACGGGGCGCGAAAGGCGCGATGGAGCGGATCGCCGCGACCGGAGAGCTGCCCGACGAGGCGGCGGCTGGCTAGGCGACCCGCGGGGCCGTGCTTCGCGCCGCTCCGCTGGCCTCGGCCTCCGAGGCGCTGAGGACCGCCTCGACGAAGCGCGCCGCGCGCTGGGCATCGATGCGCTGCACCCGCCCGATGCTCTGCGCCCACCACGGGGCGTTGTCGGTCGTCACGATCTCGCCGATCGGCTCCTCGAGCACCACCGTCGAGAACGGCCGCGGGAACGCGATGGCCGGGGTGATGCCCACGCTGACGTCGTCGACCGCGGTCTGCGACCACCGCGCGACCGCGTCTGCCACGGCGTCGGCATCGAACGACGGGTTGGTGAGCGTCGGAATCCAGCCCGCCCGAGAGCCACTGTCCAACTCCCAGCCCCGGCCACGGACGCGGTAATGCCCACGCCAGCGGCGTGCGATGAGGGCGCGCACGCCGGCAGGGCCGACCAGCAGCGCGGCGAGGTCGGTGGGCACGCCTGGGAGGCGTGGGGCGAGGACGAGCGTGTATGAATCGTCGAGGGCGGGCGCAAGCAGCCGCGCGATGTCGTCGCCGATCACGTCGCGGCGGCGGCGGGCCGCGCCCCCCTCGCGCCAGACCATGGTCGCTCCGACGCCCAGTCCCAGCGCGGCGGATAGGCCAAGGAGCGCAACGGCTGCCGCGCGATTCGGGGGGAGGAAGGCCATCAGCACCACTGCCGTGCCTCCGACGACGAGCATGGCGAGCGCCAACGCAAGCGAGTTGGTCCGCATGCGGCGAATGAAGACGGGATGGATCAGGCGCACCGTGTACCTCCGACTGCTAGGCTCAGAAGATGCCCATAACGCTCACCGCACTCGCCACCGTGGCCGATCCGGGAGGACCCGCACGGGTCGACGTGCTGACCGGCACCGGCTTCACGATCACCTTCGACATCGCCGAAGACGGAGCCGTGCGCGGCGGCCCGAGCCCCACCGAATCGATCCTCGCCTCGCTGGCCGCGTGCACCTCGATGGACGTCGCGAGCATCCTGCGCAAGAAGCGGCAGCCGGCCGCCACGTACCACATTGCGGTGACCGGCCAGAAGGCTGATGAGCATCCGCAGGTCTACACCAGCATTGCGGTCGAGCACGATGTCGCCGGCGACGTCGAGCCCGAGGCGCTGCGACGAGCGGTGGAGCTCTCCGCCACGACCTACTGTCCAGTGAGCGCCATGCTGTCGCACTCGGTCCGGATCGAGCACCGGTACCGGCTCCGCCAGGGAGATCGCGAAGAGGTCAGCGCGCTCGTGGCGATCACGGGGCCGGAGGGCGCTCAGGTCCTCTGAGGGCATCATTCGGAGAGTGTCGCGGTCCCGCGCGACTCGGCCAATGGCGTGATGGTCCTGCCGGCTGCGCGTCCTTTCGTCGAGATCGAGCCCCGTTGCCCAGCCGTTGTAGGATCTGGGGCATGGCACGTTCAATGTGGCGCGGCGCGATCCAGTTCGGGCTTGTGACGATCCCGGTCAAGCTCTACCTTGCGACCGAGAGCAGCTCCATCGGCTTCAACCTCCTCCACGAGAAGGATCTGAGCCGGATCCAGATGAAGATCTACTGCCCGGAGGATGACGAGGTCATCCCCCG
>JBDTYC010000072.1:0-7244 GCA_040005815.1 Chloroflexota bacterium | reverse complement strand
GCAGACAGGGCCGACGGTCACAGTCCGGATGGGAGAAGGCGACCGCGAGGCGTTCTCCGACGCATCGACGAAGCCGATGGCGCGCGCCTGCGCGCCCGAAGCGCGTCGAGCCAGGAGGCCAGCGGCCGAGCCCCGTGAGCGACATGGCGCGCGAACGGGAGTAACAGTGACCATTGAGGCGACGACAAAGCGGGAGACGGGCGGGCTGCCGGTGCGCCTCGACGCTGTGCAGGTCGACTTCCCTGGCGCCGACGGCGGATTGGTGGTGCTGCGCGACCTGACCCTGGAGATTCCCGCCGGCAGCCTCACTGTCGTCATCGGTCCGAACGGATGCGGGAAGAGCACGCTGCTGCGCGTCATCGCCGGTCTGCTCCGGCCAACTGATGGGCACGTCGCAATTGGCGATGAGGCGCATGGCGAGCCCCGCGCGGGCGATGGCCGGGTTGGCCTGGCATTCCAGCAACCCCGGCTGCTGCCGTGGCTCTCGACCCTCGACAACGTCGCCCTGCCCCTCAGTCTGGCCGGCGCTCCGTCAGTTGAGGCGAGGCAACGCGCGCAGGAAGCGCTCAGGCGGGTCGGCTTGGCGGATGCGGCCAACCTCTTGCCGGCACACCTCTCCGGGGGCATGGCCCAGCGGGCCGGGCTGGCGCGGGCGCTGATCACGGACCCGCCGATCCTCCTCCTCGACGAGCCGTTCAGCGCGCTCGACGCCCTGACACGCGAGGCCTTCGACGGCGAGCTCGAGCGACTCTGGATGGAACGGCCGCGAACCGTCGTGCTGGTGACGCATTCGGTCAGCGAGGCGGTTCGCATGGCGGACCGGATCGTGGTTATGACGGCGCGGCCGGGGCGGGTTGCGCGGATCATCGCGGTGGACCGGCCACGTCCGAGGGCGGCAACGCTGGCCGGGGATCCGCGGGCCGCGGGGATCGACGAGGCCACGCGCGCAGCGCTGGCCGAGGTTCATCCCCCGGAGCTCACGCCGTGGCTCGAGCGATGAGACGGCTCGCTACGACCCTCGTCTCGCTGGCCGCCTTCCTCGCGGCCTGGAAGGTGCTCACCGTCGTGACCGGCACGCCCGACTACATCCTCCCGGCGCCGGAGGCGGTGGCGGAGCGCGCCGTCCGCGCGATCGGCTCAGGCCTTCTGTGGCAGCACACGGCCGTGACCCTCTCCGAGATCCTGCTGGGCCTCGCAGTCGGGGCGGCAACGGCCATCGCGGTCGGCACCGCGCTGGGCAAGAGCGTCGTGATCGAGCGGGTCCTCTCGCCGTACATCGTCGCCGCCCAGTCGGTCCCGATCCTGGCGCTCGCCCCGCTCCTCGACATCTGGTTCGGTGGCGGGTTGTTGGCCCGAGTCCTGATCTGCGCGCTCATCGTGTTCTTCCCGATCGCGATCGCAACCATGGTCGGCATCCGCTCGGCCGACCCGCTCCTGGTGGAATTGTTCCGCTCGCTCGGCGCTTCTCCCGGTCAGCGCACCACGCGGTTGGAGATCCCATCGGCCCTGCCGGTGATCTTCGGTGGCCTGCGGGTGGGGGTGACCCTGGCGGTCATCGGCGCCGTCGTTGCCGAATGGGCCGGCGCCAGCAGCGGCCTGGGCGTCCTCATCAACATCGCCAACCAGGGGCTCTTCGACACGCCCCTCATGTTCGTCGCGCTCGTCACCCTGGCGGTCATCGGCATCGGCCTGCACGGGCTGG
Source organism: Chloroflexota bacterium (assembly GCA_040005815.1). Classification (GTDB taxonomy): domain Bacteria; phylum Chloroflexota; class Limnocylindria; order QHBO01; family QHBO01; genus CF-167. The sequence continues at coordinate 5,542 of JBDTYC010000072.1, read as the reverse complement.
TTGTCTCGATCGAACGCCGTCTCGTCGTCCACCCATGAAAGGAAGACCGATGTCTCCGCGCCGTTTCCTCATCCCGCTTCTCGCCAGCGTCCTGGTCGCCTGCCAGCCGGCCGTGACCCCGTCGCCGTCAGTCGCCCTGCGTCACGTCACCTTGCTGCTCGGCTTCCAGCCCGACGTGCAGTTCTCGCCCTTTTATTTGGCGCAGCAGGACGGCTACTACGCCGATGTGGGCCTCGACGTGACGATCGAGTACAAGAGCGGCGCCGACCTGGTCCGGCTGGTCGCCGATGGGCAGGCGGAATTCGGCGTGACCGATGCCACGGACGTGATGATCTCGCGCACCGCCCGAATCCCGATCAAGTACGTGGCGACGCTGTATCAGCTGTTTCCAGTGGCACTCATCGGTCCCAAGGGAACGGTCCCGAAGCATCCGGCTGAACTGGCCGGCATGCGGATCGGCACGCCGGGGCAATTCGGTTCCTCGTGGCACGCCCTGCTGGCGCTGCTCGACGCCGGCGGCCTGACGGCCAACGACGTCACGATCCGCGAGTACCCGCAGTTCAACCAGGTGGACGGGCTGCTCAACCGCGACGTCGACCTGATCACCGGCTTCCGCAACAACGAACCGCTGCGGCTGGCCGCACAGGGCATGGAGACCGATCTCCTGACCGTCGAGCAGATCGCACCACTGCCCGGGCCGGGCGTGATCGTGGGCGATGACCTCCTCACCTCCGACCCGGATCTGGTGCAGCGCTTCGTGAAGGCCACCGTTGCGTCGATGGCGGCGATTGCTGTGGACGCGCAGCTCGGTGTGGACGCGGCAGTCGTGGCTGTGCCCGCGATTGCCTCGGACAAGGCGACCGCTCTGGCGGTGCTGACGGCGACCGTCGAGCTATGGACCCAAGGAGCAGGTGGTGTCTCGCCGGTGATCGACCGCGACCGCTGGGAGAAGGGCTACGCGACGATGAAGCGGCTCGGATTCATCGATGGTTCTGTCCCGCTCGACGAGATGATCGTCGAGGAGATCCTGCCCTCGACGTGACTGGTCAGCGCTCCTGCTGAGCGGGGGCAGTGGCGCGATCGGGGAGGGCGTATCGGTCCAGGGCCGGCTCGTCGGACGACTCTGCGCGCTCGGCGGCATCGACCGTCTGCTGGAGCAGCATCATCGTGGTGACCGGCCCGACCCCACCCGGTACCGGGGTGATGGCCCCGACCACGGGGCGAACCGCGGCGTAGTCGACATCGCCGACGATCCCGTCGGAGGTCGTGTTGATCCCGCAGTCGATCACGACCGCCGAGCGATTAACCATCTCGGGGCGGATCAGGTGCGGCACGCCGGCCGCGACGACCAGGATCTCGGCCCGCCGCGTCTCACGGGCGAGGTTGCGGGTGCGCCGATGACAGATCTGTACCGTCGCATCGGCGGCGAGAAGGAGCGCTGCCGCAGGGCGGCCCACGACCGCCGAGCGGCCGACCACCACCGCTCGCTTGCCGGCGACCGGGATTCCGTAGCTGCGCAGGATGGCCATCACCGCCAACGCGGTGGCCGGCACGAACGTCCGCTCGCCCCGCGCGATCTTGCCCGCATTGAGGGGCGTTGCACCGTCCACGTCCTTGGCCGGATCGATCAGCTCCACCACCTCGCCTGCGTCCAGGTGGGCGGGCACCGGCTGCGCGATGACGATGCCGGCGATGCTGGGGTCACGGTTCAGGGCGCCGATGCGGGCCACCAGATCGGAGAGCGTCACTCCCTCCGGCGGAGCAACTTCGAAGGCGTCCACGCCCACGCTGCGCGCAGCGCGCCAGACGCTGGCGGCATAGACCGCCGAGGGACCGCGCGCGTCGAGCCGGACGATGGCCAGGCGAGGGGTCGCGCCCGTACGCTCATGGAGGTCGGAGACGCGGTCCGACAGGTCGCGCCAGAGGCGGGAGGCGACGGTCCGTCCGTCGAGGATCTTCGCGGTCATGAGGCTACCAGCCGGCCATCCACGGCGGCGAGTGCCGCCCGCTCACCCGAGCTTGCCAGCGCTTCCAGGCGGGCGATCTCAGCGGGCGCCGACTGCCTCATCGGCTCGTCGGCGGCCAGGTAGGGGAGGTTGATTCGCACGTTGAGCAGGGCGCCACGAAGGCCGGCGGCCGCCAGCTGAGCGGCCACGCCTGCGTCACTGGCGGCGTTGCGATTCCCAATCGGTGCGATCCGCTCAGCGAGGTCCAGGACCTCGGAGGCGACAACAGCCGCTCGCAACGGGATGCGGGCGGCTTCCAGCATCGCTCTCTCGAGGGCTGAGCTCCGCGCCGCCTTCTCCGCCTCGGAGTCCTTGGGCATGTGGCGGGCGCGGACAACGACGTCGTACGCATCAGCGTCGTGCTGGGCCAGCTCGAGCAGCTCAACGCGGCGATCGATGGCGTCGAAGCGCAACCTGCGGATCGTCTCCTCGTGCTCCGCATAGGCCGGACGCCCAATCGTCAGCTCGGCGACCATTGCCACGAGGGCGGCACCCATCGCCGCCGCCAGCGCAGCGGCGCTGCCGCCACCTGGGACCGGATCGCTGCTCCCCAGGCGTTCCAGGAATTCGTGGATGGGGAGGTCGGTGAGTTGGGTTGAATCGCTCATCGGCGAGCTGCCTCATGCGGACTTCGGAAGCCCGCGCGGCGCCTCGCTGGCGAGCCTCCACCTCGAATTGTACGGGCTAGACTCGGAAGCGCATGAAGCAGGTCGGCTGGCGGATCACGCTCATCACCACCGTGCCGCCGGTGGCCGCCGCCCTCGACGCGGCCCTCCGCGAGCTCGGCCACGACCCGGTCGCCGTCGTCAGCGCCCGTCGACGACAGCCAGTTCCCGGACGGGAGCCGATGGGGGACGAGACGGCACCACTTGGGTTGGACATCCTCCTCGCGCGCGACAAGTGGTCGGTCGAGCCGCTCCTGCGGGCCAGCCGACCCGACCTGGTCCTCTGCTGGGGCTTTCCCTGGCGCATCCCGCAGGGCGCTCTCGACGTGCCGCCGCTCGGGTCAGTGAACTGCCACCCAGCGATGCTGCCGCGCCATCGCGGCCCGATCCCGCTCGCCTGGGCGTTCCGGGACGGCGACCAGCAGTTCGGAGTGACCTGGCATCGGATGGACGCGGAGCTCGACACGGGCCCGATCCTGGCGCAGGCCACGGTCCCGATGCTCGATGACGACTTCGGCATCGAAGTGGTCGGCCCGCGGATGGGTGCCGTCGCGATCGGCCTGCTGCCCCAGGTGCTCGCTCGGGCCGCGGCGGGCGACCCCGGCGACGAGCAGTCGACCGAAGGGGTCACCTGGGCGGGGCATTTCGGCGAAGACTACGCCTCCATCGACTGGTCGCTGCCGGCTCGTCGGATCCATGACCAGGTGCGAGCCTGGGCCTTCACCTTCGGCCTGTCGCCGATTGTCGGGCCGGTCACCGAGCTCGACGGCCAACGGGTTCGCCTGGTGCGGACGTCGCTGATCGACCCGGGCGGCGATGCGCGGAGGATGGAGACCGGCGACGGGCCGCTGTGGATCGTTGAGGCCGAGCCGCTCGAACCGGGAAGCTAGGCGGCCTCATCCAGCGCGTCGACGAACCAGCGCCTGCGTCGCCCATCGAAGACGAGCGAGGCCTGACCGCCATCGGTTTCGACCAGGTAGGTGATCCGCGGCCCGCGGTCGGCCGGGTAGGCGGCCGTCTCGTCGCGCATCGCGTCGAGGGCGGTGACGGTCAGCTGCCGGCCGGCGACCCGGACGGACGAGGGCCTGGCATGTCGTCGGTCCCACCGCACCTTTGCGGGGGTCGGAGTGATCCTGGTGAGCGCCATGGGTTCCACAACTCCTTCACGCCGCCGGCCAAGGGCACCGAACAGGCGTTCTATTGGACGGAGCATACGAACAGGTGTTCGACTTGTCAAGAGTCGGCATCGGCGGGGACCTCGGGCTTCTCGCCGAAGTCGAACCGACGCTTGTCGCCATGGCCGATGAGCCGCGCGCGGGTGATCGCCTTCTCTCCGAACCGCTCACGGACCGCGTCGATCGACTTGGTGATCCGATCGGTCTTGTCGGGCTCGTCGAAGAGGGTCAGCTGCTGGACATCGCTCAGGTTGATGGCAGTCAGGCCGATGAGCCGAACGGCGCGGTCGCGGACCAGCGTCTTGCGCAGGAGCGCCACTCCCGCGGCGTAGAGCGGCTCTGACTCGCGCGTCTGACGAGGCACCGGCATCTGCCGGGTCAGCGTCTCGAAGCCCTCATACCGTAGCTTGAGCTGCACCGCACCGGCCGCCATGTGGTGCTCACGCAGCCGGCTGGCGACCGACTCGGCCAAGTCCAGGAGGGTCGCCTCGAGCCGCGTTGGATCGTCGACATCCCGGCTGAAGGTGAGCTCGTGGCCGATGCTTTTGGGCGCCTGGCTGGTCACGACCCGCGCCGGGTCGATTCCCCGCGCCCGCATGGCCAGGTCGCGGCCGTGGGTGCCGAACCGACGACGCAGCGTCCCGTCGGCCAGGGCAGCGAGCTGCCCGATGGTGGTGACCCCGTAGTCGGCGAGCGCCTGTCGCGATTGCGGCCCGACGCCCCACAGCCGGCTGACGGGGAGTGGTGCCAGGAATGCTGCCTCCTCGCCGGGCGGCACGACGACCAGCCCATCGGGCTTGCGCAGGTCTGAAGCGACCTTGGCGCACAGCTTGTTGGTCGCCACGCCGACGCTGACCACCAGCCCGACCTCATCGAGCACTCGTTGCTTGAGCCGCCGCGCGATCGACTCGCCGTCGCCGAACGCTTCGCGGCTGGCCGTGACGTCGAGGAAGGCCTCGTCCAGGCTGATCGGCTCGACCTGGGGCGTGTACGATGCAAAGATCCGCATCACCTGGCGCGACAGGTCGCGATATCGCTCCGGGCGTCCGGGCAGGAATATCCCCTGGGGGCAGAGGCTGACCGCGGTGCGGATCGGCATGGCCGAATGGACGCCGAACTTCCGCGCTTCGTACGAGGCGGCCATCACCACGCCGCGCGTTTCGCGGTCGCCGCCGACGATCACCGGCTTGCCGCGCAAGGATGGGTCGTCGCGGACCTCGACGCTCGCGTAGAAGGCGTCCAGATCGGCGTGCAGGATGGTGCGGGTCACAGCTCCTCGCCGCGTAGGCGGCGGCATGGGAGCGGCCTAGGTCAGCTTGCGGATGACGCCGACCACCTTGCCCTGAATCTGGACCTCGGTGGCGTAGATCGGCTCCATCTCGGCGTTGGCCGGCTGGAGTCGGATGCGATCCTTCTCACGGTAGAAGCGCTTGAGGGTGACGCCGTTGTCCTCGAGCAGCGCGACCACGATGTCGCCGTCCTTCGCGGTCGCCTGCGGCTGGACGATGACGTAGTCACCATCATCGATCAGGTCGTCGATCATGCTCTTGCCGCGAACCCGGAGGACGTACGAGTCGTCCTTTGCCTGAAGCGAGCGAGGGACATCCAGGGTCTCGGCGCCGTCCGCGTAGGCCTCGATCGGCTGGCCGGCGGCGATCTCGCCGATCACCGGCAGGGCGAGGCGATCCCGCTCCAT
>JBDTYC010000071.1:0-7328 GCA_040005815.1 Chloroflexota bacterium | reverse complement strand
CGACCGCCGGTGGGGATTTTCACCCCGCCCCGAAGGCGATGAATCGTTCAGTTGCGGGTAGCGTGCGCCGTAGCTGCGTAATGGTCAACCGGCTCGCGACCAGCCCGCCGACATAATTCTCGCTGCCTGGGAAGAATCGCACGACGAGGGCGTTGGGCTGGACCTACCTCTCCCCCTCTGAGAGGTGGACCGCCCGATCACCGGCGACTCGGCCCTGGTCGGACCTAGTGCTCCACACGTGAGAATTCAGCGGCTGTGGACCCTGACGACGGAGGTCGGGAGTTACGCAACCACGCGATCCGAACGGCCGCGGCCACTGAGCCATCGGTAGATGACATACGCAATGCCGAGCGCGACAACCACGTAGATCAGCAGCTCGAAAGGACGGACCGCTTCGTATAGGCGCTTGTAATTCTCGCCGAGCAGGTAGCCGCCCAGCAGCAGGACGGCATTCCAGGGCAGGGAGCCGAGTGCGCTGAAGAGCAGGAAGCGGCCGACCGGCATGCGAGCCACACCAGCCGGGTAGTTGATCAGCGCGCGCAGCAGCGGCACCAGCCGCGCGAAGAAGACCGCCCGATCGCCGTAGCGGGCGAACCAGGCGTCGGCGCGGTCAAGGTCATCGGGCTTGATGTGCACGTAGCGGCCCCATCGGTCGAGGAGCGGACGGCCACCCCACGCACCGATCAGGTAGCCCGCGAACGACCCGGCCACCGCTCCCAGGGTTGCAATGACGAGAACAACCAGCCAGCTCCACGGCGCATGGGTCAGCGGCTCGAGCACGGATGGATCAGCTGCCGATTGGCTGACCTTCCAGCCGGCCATCGGGACGATCACCTCGGACGGGATGATCGGCACGAAGGTCTCCAGGCCGATGGCGATGGCCACGCCCAGGTAGCCGACCGCGTCGTACAGGCTCAGGAAGAAGGGGATGACGGTCCGATCGATGAGGTCCAGCATCGGCTAGAAGCGGACCCGGTAGTCCACCGCCAGCGAGTAGACCGCCACGATCACCGCGAGCAGCGCGCCGCCCGCCATCCAGCCGCCGAGAAGGTCAATCGGGTAGTGGGCGCCCAGATAGAGTCGGATGAGGCTGATCGACGCAATCAGGCCGATCGCGACCCCGTAGGCCAGCATCCCCCGACGCCGATCCTTGCTGACCCGTGCGATGCAGAACGCGAGAAGGCCGTAGAAGACGGTGGCGCGCAGGGCATGTCCGGCCGGGAAGTCGGCGATGTCGTCGAGCCCGATCCCGTTAACGTTCAAGAGCGCATTCCAGAGCTGGGCCAGGCTGAGCGGCAGATGGCCGGTATCGGGGACGAACGTGAAGTATTTGAGCGCCCACTCGATCGGGAAGGCCAAGGTTCCGGCTGCCAGCAAGAGCGCCAGGTCCCTCCGGCCCCGCGCGAGCGCGACCAGGCCGGCGACTCCAAAGCCAAGCCCCACGAACCAGCCCGAGCCGAGTCCACTGATACCCACTAGGACCGCATCGAGTGGCGGAGCGTTGGTCGTCACCCAATGCTGGATGGGCGGAACGACATTCATCATCAGCCAGTCTTCGGGGATCGTGTGCTGCGTCAGCCGTTTGAAGGTGACGAGCCAGAAGAGGCTCGGCAGCGCGATCAGGGCCAGCAGGAAGGCGAAGGCCGGACTGGGGACGGCGCTGTTGTCGTCAGGGGCCTCGGCGGCCGCGACTGAACGGCTCGTGAGGTCCGGGGCTCGTCGCACGCTGCGTAGTATAGGGACGCTCTCCCGCCTTCCCGGGGGTTCGAACCGGATCGCACCCCGATCGAAAGGAGCCGCGCCACGCACACCGCGCTGACCCAGCCGCTCCTCCTGACCGGGCGCGCCCTGACCGTCGCGGGCCTCGCATCGGTCGCCCGCGAGGGTCGGCAGGTGGCCCTCGACCACGACGCGGCGGAGCGGATGCGGGCCTCGCGAGCGGTGATCGAGCGGCTCGTCGCGGAGGGCGAGACCGTCTACGGCGTGACTACCGGCTTCGGCGATCTCGCCAACGTGCGGATCGAGCCGGACCAGGTGGCGGAGCTGCAGCGCAACCTCGTCCGGTCGCACACAGCCGGCGTCGGTGCGCCACTTCCCGAGGACGTGGTGCGGGCCATGCTCCTGCTGCGCGCCAACGCCCTGGCGATCGGCCTCTCCGGCGTCCGCCCCGAGCTGGCGGAGCTGCTGTGCGGGATGCTCAACGCATCGGTTCACCCGGTCATCCCGTCCCGCGGCAGCGTCGGCGCGAGCGGCGACCTGGCACCGCTGGCCCACCTGGCGGCCGTGCTCATCGGCGAGGGCGAAGCAGACACCCCCAATGGACCGATGTCCGGGGCCTATGCCCTTCGCGGCGCCGGCCTCGCCCCGCTGGTCTTGGGCGCCAAGGAGGGGCTCGCCCTCCTCAACGGGACGCAGCTGATGTCCGCGATTGCCGCGCTCGTCCACCACGACGGACAGCGGCTGGCGGCCTCGGCGGACGTCATCGGCGGCATGAGCCTGGAGGCGATGGAAGGGACTCGCGTCGCCTTCGACAAGGAGCTGATCGGCGCGCGGCCGCACCCCGGGCAGGTCGCCGTGGCGGCCCATCTGTGCGCTCTGCTCGACGGCAGCGAGATCGGGGCCGCACACGCCGAGAGTGACCACCGACTCCAGGACGCCTACTCGATCCGTTGCATGCCGCAGGTCCACGGGGCGGTGCGCGACGCCCTCGACCAGCTCGGACGGGTGCTCGCGGTCGAGATGAATGCCGCGACCGACAACCCGCTCGTCTTCGCCGACGGCCGTGTCATCTCGGGTGGCAACTTCCACGGTGAGCCGATCGCTCTTTCCATCGACTACGCCAAGATCGCCCTCGCCGAGCTGGCGTCGATCTCCGAGCGGCGGACCGCGCGGCTGGTCGACTCGCACCTCTCCGGCCTGCCGCCGTTCCTGTCCGAGACGCCGGGGGTGAGCAGCGGCCTGATGATCGTGCAGTACACCGCCGCGGCGCTCGTCAACGAGATGCAGACGCTGGCGCATCCGTCGTCGGTCGACACGATTCCGACATCGGCCAACCAGGAGGACCACGTCAGCATGGGGGCCACCGGGGCGCTGCACCTGCGGGCCGTCCTCGAGAAGGCGGAGACGGTGCTGGCCATTGAGGCGCTGTGCGCATCCCAGGGATTGGATTTCCGGGCACCGATGCGTCCGGGCGCCGGCCTGGCCCGCGCCCATGCCGCCCTCCGCAAGCGCGTCCCACATCTCGTCGAGGACCGATCCCCCGCGCCGGACATCGCCGCCGCCCGCGAGCTGGTCCACTCCGGCGACCTGCTGGCCGCGGCCGACGGTTCCTGACCGATGGCCGAGACCGGCCTGACCTTCACCCTCGTCGACGCCGCGTCCTTCGCCGCGATCCCTGCTCCGGCCCAACCAGGGGCCCGATGCCAGACCTGCGACTACTGGGAGCGCCTGGATGGCCACCGCGAGGCGTTCGAATCCCAGGCTGCGGCGGAGCTGAAGCTCTCTCGGCTCATGGCCGGGGCCCGCCTCGCCGGTGCCTACGGCATGCTGGCCTGGAGCATCGATGACGCGGGCGACCGCGTCGCCGTCGGGTGGGCGCAGTTCGGGCCGATCTCTGCCTATCCCAAGGCGCAGGTCATCCGCGAACGCTACCCATCGCTCCCCGACTCGCCGTCGCCGTGGGTCGTGACCTGCCTCCAGGTCGTGCCTGGGACAGCGGATCGCGAAGGCGTCGCCGCCTCCCTCCTTGGCGCGGTCTGCGACGAGCTCGACCGGCGCGGGATTATCGCGGTCGAGGCGTATCCCGAAGGAATCCCAGAGCCGTGGTCACTTTCGCCCGGCCCGGCCACCGTCTATGAAGCGGTCGGATTCGCGCGCGCCGCCGGCGAGGAGCGATACCCGGTGTATCGGCGGGAGTTGGACGGCGCGTCCGCCGACGTCGGCTGGGGTGACCTCCTGTCCCACACCCCTCGACCCGATGAGGGCGAGGAGTGGCCGCTGCCCCTCCCCAAGGGTCCGAGCGAAGAGGACCTCTTCGCTCGGCTCCCCCCGAAGGCCACGCGCCCCAATCCCTTCGGCGACGACTGACCGATGCTCGAAGCCGGCCTTTGGGGATTCGCGGCGGCCTCCGCGCTGATCATCGGTGCCCTGATCGGCCTCATGAGTAAGGTCCCCCGCCAATTCGTCGCCCTGGCGATGGCGTTTGGGGCCGGGGCCTTGATCAGTGCCCTCGCATTCGACCTGACCGAGGACGCGTTCGCCCACGGCGGCACGCTGCCCGTGGCCGGAGGATTGGCGGCCGGCGCCCTCGTGTTCTTCACAGGCGACCAGATCCTGCACCGAAGGGGCGGAGCGCGGCGTGGGAAGAAGATGGCCAAGGCGGCCAACAACGGCTCGTCGATCGTCCTCGGCGCGATGCTCGACGGCATCCCGGAGTCGGTCGTACTCGGCTCGACCCTCCTCGCTGGCGGAGGGATCGCGCTCCCGTTCCTGGCTGCCGTGGCCATCTCGAACGTGCCGGAGGCGCTGTCGGCGGCGGCTGACCTGCGGCGAGAGGGCCATCGGCCGCCGTGGATCATCGGGCTTTGGGTGGCCGTGGCGGTCGTCTCCGGGATCGCGGCTGCCCTCGGTTACGCCCTGCTCGGCGGCATGGGCGAGGGCGCAATTCCGCTCATCCAGGCCTTTGCGGCGGGTGCGATCCTGACGATGCTGAGCGACACGATGATTCCGGAGGCATTCGCCGATGGCGGCGACCTGACGGGGCTCGCCACCGTCTTCGGCTTCGCGACCGCCTTCCTGCTGACGACTATTTCCTAGCTGCCGAGCGGCGCTTCCACCGAGGCCTATGATCCGTCGGTGGCGACGGGGGTGAGGCGCAGGCCAGCGGCCGTTCTTAGCATCCTCGTGCTGGTCGCCGCAGGCTGCAGAGTTGGCCTGCAGTCGGAATCCCCATCGTCGCAGTTGAGCCCTATGGAGTCGCCTGAGTCGCCGATCCCCTCGGCATCGGCGAGCGTGCCGATCGACCCGACTCCCTCACCGACGCCAGTCCTGCCCACCTTGCCCGGCTGGCAGGTCATCGACTTGGCTATCGAAGATGGATATGCCTATTCCATCGCTGAGTCGGACCGCGGCTGGGTCGCAGTTGGAACTGGACCAACAGGCCCCGGCAGTCCTGCGATTTGGTTCAGCGCCGATGGAGCGTCGTGGACCGAAGTCCAGGATGTGCCCGACCAGTACGGAGGCCTCTATGACGTCATCGTCGGCGGCCCCGGCTTCGTCGCATTTGGAAACAACGCGGACATCGATTTTGGTGCGCCGTTCGCGTGGACCTCGCCGGATGGCCAGCACTGGGTTGCCAGCGACCTGAATGGCACTGGCGCGTACGGATTGGTGCGTGGCGCAACGCAGTTCGATGACCAGCTCCTCGCGGGCGGTGGATTGCTCGGCGAGAACGGCCCGGACTACGGGCCTCCGGTGATGTGGCGATCGATGGACGGAGCCCGCTGGACACAAACCGTCCTGGATACGAACGGTGTTGAGGGCGCCGACGCGTTACCGCCCGTTGAATTTGCGGGCAAGCTGGTCACCCTGGGCAGTGGATATCACCCACCCGTTGGCCGCGTCTGGCAGTCAGTCGACGGAGTCGCCTGGCAGCTCCAACCAGATGACCCCGTCTGGGTGAATGCGAGCCTGTCGAATGTTGCGGTGCTCGGCGAGCGTCTTGTCGTCGTCGGCGACGTGTCACAGGACGCGCCCTACACCGGACGTCCAGCGATCTGGACGTCGGTTGACGCCCAGACCTGGACGAGCCAATACCTTGGACCGTGCTGCGCGGCGATCACGTGGGTCATGAAGTACGGCGAAGGCGGGATCGCTCTCGGCAACACCGTCGTGTACACCTCAGCGGACGGGCGGACGTGGGACTTCGCCGGCACGATCGCCAACTTCCACGGTAGGGTCGTGAAGCTCGTCAACACACGGACATACGGTCCAGTTGCAATCGGTCAGGTCGCCGACAGTTCCGTCCTGCTCGTGCCGCCGTCAGCGTGACGGGTCTCTCGCATCGGCGAGTGGGTCCTGAGCACACGCCTATCATCGGTCCATGACTGCGACCGCCAAGCCCACCTCAGGTCCGCGTCCGGTCCGCGCGCCCCACGGAACTGAGCTCTCCTGCAAGGGCTGGGGCCAGGAAGCGGCCCTGCGCATGCTGATGAACAACCTTGACCCCGATGTGGCCGAGGACCCCGACCACCTCATCGTCTATGGCGGCACCGGTCGGGCGGCGCGCAGCTGGGAGGCGTTCGACGCGATCGTCCGAGAGCTGCGTGAGCTGGAGAACGACGAGACGCTGCTGGTCCAGAGCGGCAAGCCGGTCGGCGTCTTCAAGACAACGACGCAGGCCCCCCGCGTCCTGATCGTGAACGCGATGCTCGTCCCGCACTGGGCGACCTGGGAACAGTTCCGCGAGCTGGAGCGCGCGGGCCTGACGATGTACGGCCAGATGACCGCCGGGTCGTGGATCTACATCGCGACGCAGGGGATCATCCAGGGCACCTACGAGACCTTCGCCGAGTGCGCGCGCCAGCACTTCAATGGCTCCCTGAAGGGGACGGCAACGCTCACGGCTGGCCTCGGCGGGATGGGCGGAGCGCAGCCGCTGGCGGTGACGATGAACGGCGGCGCCGTGCTGGCGATCGAGGTTGACCCCGCTCGGGCCGAACGCCGGCACGCGGCGGGCTATGTCGACGAAGTCACGACCAACCTGGACGAGGCCGTCGCCAAGGTCGACGCCTGCCGCACAGGAGGCGAGGGCCGCTCCATCGCGCTGATCGCCAACGCATCGGAGGTCGAGCCGGAGCTCGTGCGCCGCGGCTGGCACCCCGACATCGTCACCGACCAGACCAGCGCCCACGACCCGCTGGGTGGGTACGTGCCGGGAGGCATCGGCCTGGCCGAGGCGCTCGCGCTGCGCGAGAGCGACCCCGAGGCGTACACGAGCCAATCGCTGGCGTCCATCGCCGAGCACGTGCGGGCGATGCTCGCCTTCCAGGCATCGGGCTCAGTCGTCTTCGACTATGGCAACAACATCCGCAAGTTCGCCCTGGACGCCGGAGTGACCGATGCCTTCGACTTTCCCGGCTTCGTGCCGGCCTTCATCCGGCCGCTCTTCTGCGAGGGGAAGGGGCCTTTCCGCTGGGCCGCCCTGTCGGGCGACCCAAACGACATCCTCAAGACCGATGCTGCCCTGGCCGCCCTCTTCCCGCAGGACGAATCACTGCACCGATGGCTGCGCCTGGCCGAGGAGAAGGTGCCGTTCCAGGGGCTGCCGG
>JBDTYC010000070.1:0-7449 GCA_040005815.1 Chloroflexota bacterium | reverse complement strand
AGGAAGGCGACGGTCGCCGAGTCGACGCCGCCCGAGAGGCCGACCACCAGCCGCTTGAAGCCGGTCTGTTCGAGCTGGGATCGAATGAAGCCGGTGATGACCGCGATCGCGGGCGACGCCTCGATCTCGGGGAGGGGCGCGCTCACGCCTCCCTCCCGGCTGGTTCCGGGAGTCCCGCGCGCACGGTGATGATCCGATCCAGCTCTCGGCGCACCAGCTCGACGCGCTCGTCGGCGAGGAGCGGCAGGCCGTAGCGCTGCATCCGGACGTCGTCGGTGTCGATCGCGCCGACCACCAGCGCCTCCTCGTAGAGCGGTCCCTCGGCGATCATCGAGCCATCGGCGCCAAGGAGCCGCGAGCCGCCCCAGAAGGTGAGCCCCTCCTCATTCCCGACCCGGTTGCAGAACGCGATCGGCACAGTGCCGAGCAGGGCGTACGTGTCCTGCATCTTGTGCCAGCCGGCGATCGCCGCCAGGCCCGCCGAGCTGCCCGGGGCGCGTGCCGGACCAGCCGCCAGGTTGAGAAGCAGGCCGGCGCCATCAAGCGCCTGGACCATCGGCAGGCTGGCGTGCCAGAAGTCCTCGCAGACGGAGAGGCCGATGCTGCCCAGCGGCTCCCCCACCGGGTGGGTTCGGATCCGGTCCCCGGCCCGCGTGAAACGGCCTTCGTCGAACATGCCGTAGGTCGGCAGGTACACCTTCCGGTGCAGGCCGATCAGCTCGCCATCGCGCAGGAGGGCCGCGCTGTTGCAGAAGCGGTGACCATCGGTCTCCTCGACGAAGCCGATTGCCAGCAGCGTGCCGGGTGACTCACGGCTGAGTGCGCCGAGTCGCGGATCGCCGGAGCGCATCGCGACCTCCGGCACGAGGTCGGCGAGCAGGTAGCCGGTGAGGGCCAGCTCCGGGAAGGCAACCAGCTGCGCGCCTTCGGCGACGCCCCGACGCAGCCAGTCACGCGCCAGCTCGAAGTTGGCGTCCACTTCGCCGAGGCGCGGCGCCATCTGCGCCAGTGCGATCCGGTAGTCCACGCCGATCAGCCTAGCGGACCTCAGGCACCTCGGCGGCCGCCGGCGGGGCGAGCGGCTGAACCACGAGCTCCTCGTCGGGCGTCGTGCGGCCGGAGGTCGCCGCCGCGGCGGTCGCGATCAACTGCTCGCGGCGAACGGGTTCGGTGAGCTCCTCGGCGAAGTGGCAGGCGACGCCGTGGTCGGGACGCAGGACGCGCAGCTCGGGGCGCTCGGTGACGCAGCGCTCCGGGTTGCCGAGCTGCTGGCGCAGCCAGCAGCGCGTGTGGAAGCGGCAGCCGGACGGCGGGTTGACCGGCGACGGGACGTCGCCCACGAGGATGATGCGCCGCCGCTTCGCGCGGGCCGTCGGATCGGTGCTCGGAACGGCCGAGAGGAGGGCGATCGTGTACGGATGCAGTGGGCTGCGGTAGGTGTCCGCGGCGCTCGCCACCTCGGTCAGCGCGCCCAGGTACATCACCGCGACCCGGTCGCTGATGTGCTCGACCACGCCCATGTTGTGCGCGACGAAGAGGTAGGTCAGCCCAAGCTCGCGCTGGAGCGAGCGGAGCAGGTTCAGGACCTGCGCCTGGATGCTGACGTCAAGGGCGCTCACCGGCTCGTCGCAGACGAGCAGGTCCGGCTCGAGCACGAGCGCTCGCGCGATCCCGATGCGCTGCCGTTGGCCGCCGCTGAACTCGTGCGGGTAGCGTCGCGCATGGTATGGCTGCAGGCCGACCAGCTTCATCATTCCGGCCACCTTGTCCGCCTGCTCGCTACGGGTGCCGATGCCGTGGATCCGCAGCCCCTCGCCGATGGCCGTTCCGATCGGCGACCGAGGATCGAGTGACGCGTACGGGTCCTGGAAGATGATCTGCATCCGGCGCCGGAACGGCTGGAGGTCCCGGCCGCTCAGGCGGGTGATGTCGACCCCTTCCTTCCCGCCGAAGAGGATGCGCCCCGCGGTGGGCTCGATCAGCCGCAGCAGCAGCCGGCCAACGGTCGTCTTGCCGCAGCCGGACTCACCGACCAGGCCCAGCGTCTCGCCGCGCCGGATCGTGAAGCTGACGTCGTCGACCGCCTTCACCTCGCCGACCTTGCGCTGGAGGATCCCGCCGGTGATCGGGAAGTACTCGGCCAGGTGCTCGACCTGGACGAGGGGGTGCTCGCCGGCGAGCTGGTCGGTCATGCTGTCCCCTCCGGTCGGTGGTAGATCCAGCAGCGCACATCATGACCGACGCCTCCCTCCTCCACCGGGCGCAGCTCGGGGTGCACCTCCTCGCAATGCGGCACCTTCAGCTCGACCCGGGCGACGCAGCGTGGCGCGAAGCGACAGGCTGGGGGCAGGTCGATCAGATTCGGGACCGCGCCGGGGATCGTTGCCAGCTGCGGCTGGACCTGGCCGAGCGTTGGCACCGAGCCGATGAGACCCTTCGTGTACGGATGCTTCGGGTCGGCGAACAACGTCTTGACGTCGGTCTGCTCAACGATCTCACCGGCGTACATCACCGCCACCCGATCGCACATCTCGGCCACGACGCCGAGGTCATGGGTGATCAGGATGATGGCGGTGCCGGTCTCGTGCTGCAGGTCGCGCATCAGATCGAGGATCTGGGCCTGGATCGTGACGTCGAGCGCGGTGGTCGGCTCGTCGGCGATGAGCAGCTCAGGCTCGAGGGCCAGGGCCATGGCGATCATCACCCGCTGGGCCATGCCACCCGACAGGGAGTGCGGGAAGGCGCCAAGGCGGCCGATTGGATCGGGGATGCCGACCATGCCCAGCATCTCGGCCGCACGGTCACGCGCCGGGCCCCGCTTCATCTTGCGATGCAGCTCGAGGACCTCGCCGATCTGCCGGCCGACGTTGTAGACCGGGTTCAGCGAGCTGGTCGGCTGCTGGAAGATCATGCTGATTCGATCGCCGCGCAGGCCGCGCATCTCCCTCGGCGACAGCTTGAGCAGGTCATGGCCATCGAAGATGACCTCGCCCGCGCTCACCTTGCCCGGGGGTGCGACGAGGCCCATCAGCGAGAGGCTGGTCACGCTCTTCCCGCAGCCGGACTCGCCGACCAGCCCCAGGATCTCGCCGCGATCCACGTGGAAGTTGACGCCGTCCACGGCGCGCACCACTCCATCGCTGGTCTTGAAGCTGGTGTGCAGATCACGCACATCCAGTAGTCGCTCGCCCGCCGCGCCGGCACGGCGGCGGGGTTCCCGCAGCTCGCTGATGGTCACCGGTTGAGCCTCGGGTCAAGCGCGTCGCGCAGCCCGTCGCCCAGCAGGTTGAAACCGAGCACCGAGAGTGACAGGGCGATGCCCGGCACGATGATCAGGTGCGGGGAGCTGAACAGCTGGTTGCGCTCGAGGCCAATCATCGAGCCCCACTCCGCCAATGGCGGTTGTGCCCCGAGGCCCAGGAACGAAAGCGCAGCCACATCCAGGATCGCACCCGCGATGCCGAGCGTGCCGACCACGATGAGAGGTGTCAACGCATTGGGCATGATGCGACGAAGAAGGAGACCGAGTGGCGACTCGCCAAGGGCTCTCGAGGCGACCACGAAGTCGCGCTCCTTGATCGTCAGCACCGAGGCCCGCATGACACGGGCGTAGATCGGGATGCCCACGATCCCGATCGCCAATGCCGCGTTGAGCAAGCCAGGCCCCAGGACGGTCACCATTGCGATCGCGAGGATCAGGGACGGAAAGGCGAGCAGTACGTCCATGATTCGCATGATCAGGTTGTCCATCCAGCCACCCGCATAGCCGGCCACCGCGCCGAGGACGGTCCCAATCAGGATCGCGAAGCCGACGGTGGCGATTCCCACCAACAGAGAGATCCGCGCGCCATACAGCACACGGCTGTAGACATCGCGACCGTTGCGGTCGATCCCAAAGAAGTGCTGCGGCCGATCGGCCGGGCATCCGAGCAGATGGATGCAGGGTCCTCGCAGCCCCGGAGGCGCATCCGGTCTCAGCAACCCCTCGTCAATGCCCACCGTATCGTTCGGTTCGTGGGTGGAGATGATCGGCGCGGCGATCGCGACCGTGATCAGCGCCCCGAGAAGAACCAGGCCAACCTGAGCGACGCGATGGCGTAGGATGTTGCGCCGCGTGTCCGTCCACAGGCTGGTCGGGGGTGCCGCAAGGCCGTCCGCGGCCGGAAGGCTGACTCCTGGTTGCGCGCTCATCTACCACCCATCACTGAAGGCGAATCCGCGGGTCGAGGAATGCGTAGCTGATGTCGACGATCAGATTCACGGTCACGTAGATCATGGCCGTGACCAACGTCAGCCCCTGCACCACGGCGTAGTCACGGCTGGTCACGCCTTCGGTGATCATCTTGCCGATTCCCGAGAGCCCAAAGATGCTCTCGGTCAGCACGGCGCCGGCCAGCAGCCCGCCGAGCGAGAGGCCGATCACGGTCACCACCGGCAGGATGGCGTTGCGGAGCCCGTGGCGAAGGATGACGGCCCGCTCGCCGAGCCCCTTGGCCCTTGCGGTCCGAATGTAGTCCTGGCCAAGCACGTCGAGCAGGCTGGAGCGCGTCATGCGGGCAATGATCGAAAGCGGGATGGTGCCCAGGGCCACTGCCGGGAGGATCAGATGCCTGAGCGCATCGCCGAGGGCACCCCACTGGCCCGTGATCAGGCTGTTCACCACGTACATGTTGGACACGAAGTCGACCGCGGTGCGCAGCGGCCCCCCGAGGTCGGTGAGACCCCAGCTCTCGGCGAGTGGCACCACGGTCACCCCGGCTGTCATGCGCAGTCCGGGGGGGAGCACGAATGGTGTCCCTTTCAGGAGCACGGCGAAGATCCAGATCAAGACGAGGCCAAGCACGAAGACAGGCGTCGAGACCCCGATGTTGGCGCCGATCATGGTGCCCACGTCGACCGCCGAGTTGCGCCGCGAGGCCGAAATGACGCCGAGCACCATTCCCAACAGGATTGCCAACGTCAAGGCGAAGGCGGTCAGTTCGACGGTGAGCGGGAGACGTTCGATCAGGATCTCAGAAACCGGCCGCCCCTGGCTGATCGAGTCACCAAGGTCGCCGCGGCTAAGGTCGGTCAGATAAATCCAGAACTGGGCCGGGATGGGCTGATCGAGGCCGTAGCGGGCGTTGAACGCAGCACACGTTTCTGGGTTGGCACGCTCCTGGAGGGCTGCGATGCACGGATCGCCCGGCAGGAGACGAGCAATGGCGAAGACGACGAACACGATCCCGAACAGGACCGGGAGGGTCAGCAGGACGCGGCGCACGATGAACCGCAGCATCGGCGGAGTGTACCGGCTCCGACCTCAGGAGCACAGATGAAGGGCGCCGCCCGGAGGCGGCGCCCTTCAGATTCAACTAACCGCGCTGGTCAGTTCAAGCGAAGCATCAACTGGCTGGCGGCGGGGTGTTCAGGTTCGTCCCGAACAATCCGGTCCAGTAGGCGAACGTTCCGG
This sequence comes from Chloroflexota bacterium, assembly GCA_040005815.1. Taxonomy (GTDB): domain Bacteria; phylum Chloroflexota; class Limnocylindria; order QHBO01; family QHBO01; genus CF-167. The sequence continues at coordinate 1,997 of JBDTYC010000070.1, read as the reverse complement.
TGCGTCCGATGTGCAACGGATGATCCAGATCCCACTGAACGGCGAAGGTGTCAACGACGTCGTTCGCGTCCAGGAACGCCCCATCGTGGAACCTGACTCCTCCCCGCAGGGTGCAGGTCCACACGGAGCCGTCGTCGTTCGGATCACAGCTCGTCGCGAGCGACGGTTCTGGCGCAGTACGTCCCACTTCGGGCGCGTACAGCGTGTCGAAGATCTGGTCGCAGACGCGGAATGTCTCGCCATCCTCTTCATCGGCGCAATAGAGCGAGATCGGGTACGCACTCTGCATCCAGATGAGCGTATCGCGCCCACCCGGATCCATACCGGCGAAGACCTCCTCGGCAAGTGGCGAGGCATGCGCACCGGTGACATCCTTCTTGAAGACGGTGTGTGAGGCACCGTGAACAATCGGAATCATCGGCACGTGCTCCAGGATCGCATTGTTGGCCCCGGCGTACGCTACCCGACGCGCGTCGGCATCGAGCGTCTGCGCTCCGGTGTCCAGCGCGCTCCTGATCGACGGGTCGATGGTCCCGAAGCCGAGCATGCTGTCGTTGTTGAAGTGGTAGTCAAGGAAGTTGGTCGGATCAGGATAGTCCGCGATCCAGCCAAGCAGGTAGAAGCCGTCGAGCAGTCCCGCAGTCTGGTTGTCGAGGTATGTCCCCGACTCCTGAACCACGATGTCAACGGTGATGCCAAGGTTGGCCAGCTGATCCTGCAGCTCGGTCGCGACCACGTTCGCGTCGTGCAGGTACGGCCGGTCAACATCTCGCATGTAGATGTGACTGCTGAACCCATTCGGGAAGCCCGCAGCGGCAAGCATGCTCTTGGCAGTCGTCGCATCGAAGGCAGGCCAGGGATTGCCTTCGCAGGCGAACTCGATGTTGCATGGCGTGAAGTAGTCAGCCAGCGACGATCCGGTGGGGTAGAAGGTATCGAGGATTCGCTGTCGGTCGATGCCGATTGCCAGCGCCTGGCGCACCTTCTCGTTGTCGAACGGCTTGAAGGTGTTGTTGAAGCCGAGATAGAAGACGTTCATCGCCTCGCGCGGGTACAGGGTCACGCCCGCGTCACCCTCGATGGTGGCCACATCGCCAGGGGCAGGGTTGTCGATCCCATCGACGGTGCCGGACTGAAGGGCGAGCAGCCGAGCCGCCGCCTCAGAGTTCCACTGGAAGATCACCTGCTGTGCGATCGCCTTGTCGCCCCAGTATCCGTCGAAGCGCTCCACGGTCAGGTGATCGCCGCGGATGTGCTCCTTGAGCTTGTACGGGCCGGTGCCATTCGGCAAGGCCAGAATCTTGTGGTTGACCATGTTGGCCGCGAGGTAGTCTGAATCCTGGATGCCATTCGAGCTGAACCCGATCTTGGACAGGAAGGCAGGGTCGGGGTAGCAAAGGTCAAACTCGACCGTCTGCTCGTCGACCGCCTTGATCTGGCTGAACTCGCCGCCATAGGCGCAATCCGCTGGTGCGTCGGCTGGATAGCTGCGCGCCGCGAACGGAGCCCTGCTCCCATCCGCTGACGCGGCCGTGCTGCCCGTGGGGCCGGCGCTCTGGCTACTGCCGCTCTGGCAGGCCGCGAGCACCAGGCCAAGCACCATCAGCGAGGAAAACGATTTCCATCTCCGCATTCGGTAACCCTCCGCTCTTTGAATCCGCTACGTCCGTGACCGTCGCGCCGGCCAGCGGCCGCGCATTCGATGCCTACCTTAGCAGCGCCGACTCATTCGCGGAATAGGTCGGCGCTGAGTTTGTATCAGCCCTCGGGCTCTCCGTTGCTGCCGCTCGGGGCTGGGGCCTCGGTGGCCGGTGGCTCGGCGGTCGCCGTCGCGCTCGCCACGCCGCCGGCCGCACGCTCCGCCTCCAGGCCGGCGGTCGCCGAATCCGGTGTTCCACGCCGCATCCCCGCGTCGCCGCTGCTGTGCGCCACCACGCCGACGTCGCTCTGGAGGGCTTCCTCGGCGAAGTGGCAGGCGGCCTGGTGCTCGGTGGCGA
>JBDTYC010000069.1:0-7493 GCA_040005815.1 Chloroflexota bacterium | reverse complement strand
GAGGGGCGACAGCACGAGATCGGCCACCACCTCGAGCGCGCGCGACGCGGCTTCGGCCGGAACCCGCGCGGTGTAGATCGTCAACTCCCGATCGGTGGCGGCATTCACGCTGCCGCCGCACCCCTCGATCGCCTCCGACAGGCCGCCGGCTTGCGGATACCGTCGGGTCCCCTTGAAGACGAGGTGCTCGAGGAGATGGGAGAGCCCGGCGTGTGCCTCGTCCTCGCGCCGCGACCCGATGCCCACGAAGAGGCCCACCGCGACCGACCGGGCGGTCGGCATCGGCTGGGTCACGACGCGCAGGCCATTCGGGAGGACGCTGCGCTCCCAGGGGACGGACGCCCGCGCCCGGACCCGTCCGGCGGCGACGCCGGACGCCACCTCAGGCCTCCTCGTCGTCGTCGCCTGCCTCGGGCGACATGAGCAGCTCCATCTGGATGAACCGCAGGTCGCGTGCCAGCTCACCGGCCGTCCGCGGGAGCGCGTGTGCCTCGTCGAGGTCACCGGCGACATCGGTGCGGAGGGCGGTGGTGGCGAACTCGAGCACGACCAGCTCCTCGCCGATGACCAGGGTATACACCAGCAGCTGGTCGGAGGTGGTGTCGAACTGGAGATACTCGAAGGAGTCGAGGTTCAGGCAGATCGCGAGCGGCGTGAAGTAGCTGGCGATCTCGGGATGGTCGACCACGATCCGCTCCACCCAGCCGGTACCCCTCCCGGTCACCTGTGCGCCGCGCCGATAGGTGTAGGTCACGGTCTGCTTCAGCAGCGGGCGCAGGATGTTGTAGATGTCGCTCTTGTCGGTGACGACGCCCGTGTTGATGTAGAGCTTCGCTCGCGCGTCGGTCATCGGGTCGCTCACGGGCTGCCCCTTGCGGTGGGGAATCGCGGGCGAGTCTAGCACCGGACTCCCGATGCTGGAGGGCGCCTGACGGCTGGTAGGATGTGGCGCGTGAAGCTGCTCGCCGCCGATGTCGGCAACACGAACATCACGCTCGGCGTCTTCACGGACGGCGAGCTGGCCGGCTCATGGCGCGCCACGACGCACACCGGTGCGACCCCCGACGAGATCGCCGCCCTGACGGCCGAGCTGCTGGGGCTCGACGGTCACCGCCTCGATGAGCTCGACGCGGTCGCACTCGCCTCCGTGGTCCCACCGCTGACGAGCACCTTCGAACGCTTCATCCGCACCCGGATCGGCCTCGAGCCGATCATTGTCGACGCTTCCTCGCTGGCGGGGACCCTGCCCATCGAGATCGACCGGCCGGCCGAGGCCGGCGCCGATCGGCTCTGCAACGCCCTGGCGGCTCGGACCGAGTTCGGCGGCCCGGCGATCGTGATCGACGTTGGAACGAGCACCAACTTCGACCTTCTGAGCGCCGAGGGGGCCTACATCGGCGGCGCCATCGCACCGGGCCTCGGCCTCTCGCTCGAGGCCCTGGTGGGCTATGCCAGCAAGCTGCCGCGGATCGAGCTGCGCCGGCCACGGCACGCCATCGGCTCGAACACCATTCACGCCATGCAGAGCGGGACGGTGCTGGGCTATATCGGCTTGGTATCCGGCCTCCTGACGGCCCTGCGCGGCGAGCTCATCGAGCGCTCTCCGGCCGAGAGCCGGGTCACGGTGATCGCGACCGGCGGGTATACCCACGAACCATGGCTGCAGGACGTGCCAGGGATCGATGCCATCGAGCCTGACCTGACGCTGCGAGGTATCCGCTACGGCTATGACGCCATCCGGGCCGGCGCCGCCACGGCCAGCCGCTCGACGCTCGCCGGCCCTGGAGCGGACCGATGACCGAGGACCGCGGCTCGCTCGCCGGCAGGCGGGTGGTCGTCGGCGTGGCCGGCAGCATCGCCGCCTACAAGGCGGTCTCGCTGGTCCGGCTGCTGGCCGAGCGCGGCGCGGTGGTGGACGTGGCGATGACCCCGGCCGCGACCCAGTTCGTCACGCCGCTGACCTTCGCCTCGCTCACCCATCGCCAGGTGGTGAACGACGTGATGGCGCTCGACGCTGAGCAGCAGATCGCGCACGTCGAGCTGGCAGAGGGGGCCGATGCGATCGTCATCGCACCCGCCACGGCCAACCTGCTCGCCGAGCTGGCGGCCGGCAACGCCGGCAACGCGGTCACCGCCATCGCGCTCGCCAGCCGCGCCCCACTCGTGGTTGCGCCCGCGATGGACGCCGGAATGTGGACTCACCCCGCCACCCAGCGCAACGTCGAGACGCTGCGCGCCTTCGGGCATCTGATTGTCGAACCCGAGGTCGGCTCGCTGGCCAGCGGCCTGACGGGTGTCGGGCGCCTGGCCGAACCCGAGACGATCGTGGAAGCAGTCGAGCGCATCTTCGCCCGCGCCGGCGACCTCGACGGGCTGCGGGTCGTGGTGAGTGCAGGGGGGACCCGCGAGCCGATCGACCCGGTCCGCTTCATCGGCAACCGAAGCAGCGGCAAGATGGGAGTCGCCATCGCCGAGGCGGCACGCGACCGTGGCGCGAGCGTGACCCTGATCGCCGGGGTGGTGAGCGTCCCGCCGCCCCGTGGCGTGAACGTGGTCGACGCCACCACCGCCGCCACCATGCGGCAGGCTGTCCTTCGCGCAGCCCCAACCGCCGACGTGCTGGTGATGGCCGCCGCCGTCGCCGATTTCGCCCCGAAGCGAGCCAGCAGCAGCAAGATCAAGCGCGGCGGGGGCGACCTGCAGATCGACCTGGTCGCAAACCCGGACATCGTCGCCGAGGTCGGCGAGATGGCCGACGGAACGCGCCCGTTCCTCGTCGGCTTCGCTGCTGAGAGCGACGACCTGGAGGCCAACGCCCGCAGCAAGCTGCGCGACAAGGGCCTGGACCTGATCGTGGGCAACAAGGTTGGCGGGCCGTTCGACGCCATCGGCTCGGATGAGAACAAGGTGATCGTCTTCGGCGCCGAGGGTGAGCTGAGCGACTGGCCGATGCTCCCCAAGCGGCAGGTCGCTGAACGGCTCTGGGACCTGATCGTGGACCGCTACCGCAAGGCCCATCCGCCGGAGCGCCCCGAGCGCCCGGCACGCTCCCGCCGACGCTGATCGTGCAGGTATTGCGGGGCGTCCCGGAGCTGCGGGCCGCGATCCGGGAGCGACGCCTGGCCGGGGAGTCGGTCGGGTTCGTCCCGACCATGGGCGTCCTGCACGACGGCCAGCTATCGCTCGTGCGGCGGGCGAGTGCGGAGAACGGCTGCGTGGTCGTCAGCTCGTTCGAGAATCCCGGCGAGTTCCCGACCCTCGACGAGTCCAGCACGATGCACCGCGATGAGCATCGCGAGCTGGTGCTCCTGGAGCGCGACGGTGCAACCCACGTCTTCATGCCGGATGTCTCGAGCCTCTACCCGCCGGACGACGTGACGCGCGTGACTGTTGAGGGGCTGACCCGGCAGCTGGAGGGGGCCTCGCGACCGGGCCACCTCGACGGGCTGACGACCGTCATGCTCAAGATGCTGCACCTGGTCGGTCCTGCGAGCGTGTACCTGGGCCAGCGGCACGCGCAGCAGGTGGTGATCCTGCGGCGCATGATGCGCGACCTGCTCCTGAACATTGAGCTCGTGATCTGCCCCACCATCCGCGAGGCCGACGGGCTGGCGCTGTCGAGCGCGAATGCGGACCTCTCGATCGAGGAGCGGCACGCCGCGAGCTGCCTCTTCGCAGCGCTGAATGCCGCGCGTGCGGCCTACGACGCCGGGGAGCGCTCGGCCGAAGTCCTCCGGGCGCGCATGACTGAGAAGATCGCCGCCGAGTCGATGGCCCGGCCCGACTACGTGAGTGTCGCGGACGCCGGCAGCCTGGTCGAGCTGCAGCGGGTGAGCGGGCCTGCACTGGCGCTCGTGGCGGTCTGGATCGGCCGCACCCGGCTCACGGACAACATGCCGCTCGCCTGGGACGTGGCCTGAGCGAATCCCGGCCACAAAGTACTAGTGACGTCGGGAGTCCGCTCCGTATGATGCCGCTTGTCACCGCGCGTGCTGGCTTCGGCCGGTTGCGCCGCGGCGTACGAGGAGGCCGGCGCGTGCCCACGTCCGGCCTCCTTCCTTTTCCGGCGCTCGGCGCTCAGCCCTTCGCGGCCTTGTGGGCCGCCTTCCAGGCCCGCTTGCTCGCCTGGTAGCTGGCCAGCGCTTCGGCGGAGTCAACGTCACCGAGGGTCGGATGGGTCGGCATCACGTCCTCCAGCCCCGGCAGCTCGATCCGGAACCGTTTGCCGAGGATCGCGATGAGGGACCGCGCCTTCATGTCGCCGATGGATGGCAGCGCGAGGAGCCGCGCCTGCAGGTCGCGCCCGTCACGCGCATCGGTCCAGACGCGGCTGGCGTCGCCACCGTACGTGGCGACCAGGTAGGCGCACAGCGCCTGCACCCGACCGGCCATGGCACCGGGGAAGCGATGTAGTGCTGGTCGCTGGCGAAACGCGGTCGCCAGCTCCTCTGGATCCATCGCGGCGATCCCCGCGGCATCCAGGTGGCCGATCCGGCGCCGGAGCTCGGCAGGGCCGGAGAATGCCTTCTGGACCGAGACCTGCTGGTCGAGGGCAAAGCCGATGAGGAGGGCGAGCGGATCGCTGGCGAGCAGCCGATCGGCCTCGTCGTCACCCGTGAAATGGAGCCGGTCGATGGCTGCCTTCGTTGCTGTCATGGACGGCATGCTACCCCCGCCGAGCGCGGGCGGTTAGAGGCGGGCCAGGAAGTGGTCGATGTCGAGCGACCGGTCCACCAGCTGGATGATGGTGTCGATCTTGTCAGTGTCGGTGGGATGGGTCTTGACCAGGATCTCGTCGACCGCCTGGGCGGTCCGATACGTGTCGCTCGTGACCAGGTAGCTGAACAGTCTCGCCGAGCGGAGGGCGGCGAGGATGGCGTCGGCCGGGCTGAATCCTCCAGTCAGGATGATCCCGCTGACCTGCCCCTCTGCCTTCGTATTGAGCTGCAGCGCCATCTCGATCATGTCGTCACGGTCGCCGGGGGTGATGAGCAGCGTCCGGTCACGGATCAGCCCGGCGGCGTGCTCGGCGCGCATCGCGCCAATCGCCACGTGCCCGATCGTGCGCCCCGGGGTGGCCTCTCCGGCCAGCAGCTCGCCATCGAGGTGAGTCGCGATCAGCTCGAGGGACGGGTTGGCCAGCAGGTCGCTGTACGGGATACAGCCGAGGAGCTCGATCCCATGTTGGCCAAGGCCGCGTCGCAGTACTTCGGGGAGATGGGGATGCGACTCCACGTCCACCTTGTTCACCATCGCCCCGACCACGCGAACCCCTTCACGCTCGAAGAGTGCGTGGTTCAGGACGATCTCGTCGATCGGTCGCCCGACCCCGCCCTCGCTGACGATGACGACCGGCGCTTCGAGCAGCGCGGCGACCCGGGCGTTCGAGAGGCCGACCACAGCGCCCACGCCGGCATGACCGGTACCCTCGATGACGAGCAGGTCCTTCTCCATCCCGACTCGCGTGGCCGCCTCCGTCACCTCGCGCTCGAGGTCCCCATCGACCTTGCCCATGATGTAGTCGGTCGTAAAGTGGCGCGGCAGGGTCACCGGGCTCATGTCGTCGAGTGCGTCGGGGAGGGCGAAGACGGCCTTCATCAGGACCGCGTCCTCGTCGGCGCGGGTTCCCTCCACCACCACGTAGCGCTGGCCGACCGGCTTGATGAAGCCGGTGCGCGAGCCACGAGCGATGATTGCTGCAGTGAGGCCCAGCGACGCCGTGGTCTTGCCGCGATTCTGGCCTGTTGCAGCCAAAAAGACCCGTTGACCCGCGCTCACCCCCGCGGCTTGCCGCGCCGCTCGATCAGGTCGACCGCTTCCCGCAGACGGGTCATCAGCTCAGGCTCCACCATCTCGGGCTCGAGATGCTCGCCGAGGCGCTCCATCACGTCGGCCGCCATGCTGAGCAGGACGTCGGCATCGGCGATGAAGAACTGCGGCTCGTTGTTGTAGCGCACCAGGGTGAGCCGCCCCTGCAGAGTCAGTCCCCCTTCGGCATGGGTCAGCTGCGTCCCGAAGTTGTGCCCCTGGATGCCATCGGGGTTGTTCAGGAAGTTGAGCGCGTTGTCGATCGCCAGCCCGAAACGTGCACGCCAGCCGACCAGACGCTCGTGGACGTCGGGCGGCAGGCCGATCTCGCCGACCTCGTCAAAGACCTCGCGGGTCACCGTCAGCAACCCCACCAGCGTCGACCCCGCCCGGCTGCCGAGCATCACCTGCAGCGATCGCTCCAGCGTGAAAACGTCGCTGTCGAAACGGGGCGAGGTGGTGACGTCGGCGAGCAGGTCCTCGACGTTGTCCAGCGCCCCTGATTCGCCCAGGGCGTTGGCCAGGTTCAGGATCTCCTCGCGGAACAGGAAGCGCTCTTCGTGGTCGAGCATGGGCAGGAGTCTAGGGGTACAGGCCTCGCAGCGTCGTCGCCTCGGCCACGCGCGCCACGGCCACCATGTAGGCGGCGGTGCGCATGTGGACGGAGTGGCGCTTGCTCATGGCATGCACGCTCTCGAACGCCCGATCCATGATCTCGTGCAGGCTCTCGTTGATGCGGGACTCAGTCCAGAAGAAGGACTGCATGTCCTGCACCCATTCGAAGTAGCTGACGGTCACGCCGCCGGCGTTGCAGAGGATGTCCGGGATCACGAAGACGCCCCGGTCGTAGAGGATCCGGTCCGCCTCCGGGGTGGTCGGGCCGTTCGCCGCCTCGGCCACGATCCTGGCCTTGATCCGCGGAGCATTGTGCTCGGTGATCTGGTTCTCGAGCGCCGCGGGGACAAGGATCTCGCAGTCGAGCTCGAGGATCTCGGTGTTGCTGACCACATCGGCGCCGGGGAAGCCGACGACCGTGCCGTGCTCTGCCTTCCAGGCGCCGACCCGCGCCGGGTCAAGCCCCTTGGGGTTGTAGATGCCGCCCTGCGAGTCGCTGACGGCCACGATCACCGATCCCTCGGCCGCCAGCAGCTCGGCGGCGATCGAGCCTGCGTTGCCGTAGCCCTGGATTGCGACCCGCGCTCCGGCGAGCGGGATGTCGAGCGCCCTGCTGGCCTGGTTCAGGGTGAAGACCGCTCCGCGGGCGGTCGCCTCGTTGCGGCCGAGCGACCCGCCGATGGCGATCGGCTTGCCGGTGACCACGCCGGGGATCGTGTAGCCGCGGTGCATCGAGAAGGTGTCCATCATCCAGGCCATCACCTGGGCATTCGTGTTGACATCCGGGGCCGGAATGTCCCGGTCAGGCCCGATGAGGGGGCTGATCTCGGTCGTGAAGCGACGAGTGAGCCCCTCGAGCTCACGCATCGAGAGCTTCTTGGGGTCGACGATCACGCCGCCCTTGCCGCCGCCGTACGGGATGTTCACCACGGCGCACTTCCAGGTCATCCACATCGAGAGCGCTCGCACCTCGTCGCGGGTCACGTCCTGGTGATAGCGGATGCCGCCCTTGGCTGGGCCGCGGCTGACGTTGTGCTGGATGCGGAAGCCGGTGAAGACCTCCACGTGGC
>JBDTYC010000068.1:0-7512 GCA_040005815.1 Chloroflexota bacterium | reverse complement strand
AGTTATACGGCTTTTGGTGGTGTCGCGTTCAGGTGCGAATCGATCCTGCGCTTTCGCGCGCAGCGCTGGCCTCCTGGCCTGCCAGGCCTGGTGAGACTGCGCGCCGCTGGAGCAACGCGAAGGAAAGCTCGGTCAGGATCGCGAGCAGCGCCACCATGACCGCGGCAGCAAAGACACGGACCTCGTCGCTGAGCGCCAGGCCCTGCAGGATGTAGGCACCCAGGGTTCCGCCGCCGACAAGGGCAGCCAGGGGCGCCGTGGCGATCACCGCGACTGCGGAGGCTCGGATCCCCGCCAGGATGATCGGGAGCGCCACCGGGACCTCCACCCGCAGGAGCTGTTGGAGCTCCCGCATGCCCATCCCGCGGGCCGCCTCCCGGAGCTCAGGATCGACCCCGCGCAGGCCGGCGTGGGTGTTGGTGACAATGGGCGGGATGGCCAGCGCCACCAGGCCAACGAAGGCGGGCAGGAATCCGAGTCCAGCGCGGTGGAAGAGGCCGGTCATGATCGGGAATGCGATCCCCAGCCAGCCCAGCGATGGCACCGCGCGGCCGATGTTGCTCACCGCGACGGCAAATCGCGCCGCACGACCGGTGTGGCCGATGTAGAGGCCAATCGGCAGCGCGATCGCAAGCGCGACGAGCAGCGACACGATCGATAGCGAGAGGTGCTGCCAGAGCCGCAGCGGGATCGCGTTGTTGCCGCTCCAGTTGGCGGGATCGGCGTACCAGGCCACAACCTGCCCCAGGAAGTCCATCGCTCAGGCCTCCCGAGCCTTGGCCCATGGGGTGAGGCGGTGCTGGACCGCGAGGAGGCCGAAGTCGACGATCGTCGAGAGGAGGACGACGATGGCGACGCCGGTGATGGTGGCGGTCGGGAACCGTTGCTGGACGCCGATGTTCACGATCAGGTAGCCCAGGCCGCCCATCCCTATCAGGGTGGCGATTGTGACGAGCCCGATGGTGGTGACGGTGGCGATCCGCACCCCGGCCACGATGATCGGCAGGGCAATCGGCAGCTCGACGCGCCAGAGGCGCTGTCGATCGGTGTAGCCCATCCCGCGCGCGGCCTCGATCACCTCGGCCGGCACTCCACGCAGCCCGGTGACGATGTTGCGAACCAGGATCACGAGCGTGTAGCTGACCAGCGCGATCTCCGCGGTGAGCAGCGAGAGGCCGGTGATCGGAATGAAGAGGACGAAGAGCGCGATGCTGGGGATCGCATAGAGGACGCCGCTGACGGCCAGGATCGGTCCATACAGGCGGGGGTAGCGGCGCACGGCGAGCGCCAGCCCGAACGAGATGACGAAGCCGGCCACGACCGCGATGACGGTGACCAGCATGTGCTCGCCGATGCGCTGGGCGAGGGTGTCGAGGTGCTCCAGCACCCAGTCCAGCTGGAAGAAGGGCTCCCCTTCAGTCACGAGGGCCTCGCCGGCGCTGCGCGGAGGACGTCCGAGATGGCGTCGACGCTGACGACGCCGAGCACCCGCTCGTCGTCGTCGACCACCACCCCAAGCTGGACCGACGAGCCGAGCATGACCGAGAGGGCGTCGCGCAGCGTGCTCTCTGGCTCGAGGGTCGGCGACCCGGGAATGGCGTCGTCAACGGTCACGGTGCCATCGCCGCCCAGGGCAGCGCGGCTGATCCAGCCGATCGGTCGATCCGTGTCGTCCACCAGCAGCACGAAGTCGGCGGCGGCCTCCTCGAGGCGATGCCGCAGCTCGTCGCGCGGCTCACCGGCTCGCGCGGTGATCGGCTTCCCGAGCTCCAGGTCGCGCACCCGGCCCAGCGAGAGGCGCTTGAGCCCCCGATCGGCTCCGACGAAGTGCGCCACGAAGTCGGATGCGGGCGCCGCCAGGATGGCGTCAGGCGTGTCGTACTGGGCCAGGATCCCACCGCGCTGCAGGATCGCGATGCGGTCGGCCATCTTGATCGCCTCGTCGACGTCGTGGGTGACGAATACGATCGTCTTGCGGACCTGGGCCTGCAGCCGGAGGAACTCGTTTTGGAGCCGGTCGCGCAGGATCGGGTCCACCGCCCCGAAGGGCTCGTCCATCAGCATCAGTGGGGGATCGGCGGCGAGTGCCCGCGCGACGCCGACCCGCTGGCGTTCGCCGCCGGAGAGGGCCGCGGGATACCGATCGCCGTACGTCGAGGGCTGGAGGCGGACGAGGTTCAGCAACTCATCGGTTCGCTCGCGCACCTGCCGCTCCGGCCAGCGCAGGAGGCGCGGCACGACCGCCACGTTCTCTGCGACCGTGAGGTGCGGGAAGAGCCCCACCTGCTGGATGACGTAGCCGATCCGCCGTCGAAGCTCGACCGCCGGCAGCGCCATCACGTCCTCACCGTCGATCGTGATCCGGCCCGACGTCGGCTCGATCAGGCGGTTGATCATCTTCATGGTGGTGGTCTTGCCGCAGCCCGACGGCCCGACGAGGACGCAGATCTCGCCTGCGGGGATCTCCAGGGAGAGGTCCGAGACGGCCTCGGGACCGCCTTCCGGTCCGAAGCGCTTGCTGACGTGCTCGAGCCTGACAACTGCCGCGCTGCTGGTCACGGGCGGAATGATACGGACCCTCCGGTCACGCGCCAGGTGTCACGCGCCAGATACGGACCCCACCCGCGTGGTAGGCGAGCTCCCAGCCCCGACTGCCATCGAAGATCGTGGGGGCGCACTGCCGCGGTGGACCGACGTCGAGCAGATAGCTGGCCCCCAGCGAACGCGCCAGGGCGGCGGACTCCTCCGGGTCGCCGTCGCAGTAGATCCGATCGACCAGCGAGTAGCGCTGGTCAGGGGAGTAGCCGAGGTTCGCGATGTAGGGCGTGAAGGTGAGGACGCGCAGCCGACCGGCGGGGTCGGTGGGCGAGTTGAGCCAGCCGTTCGTGACGAAGACGCTCCGCTCCGGGGTGTTGGCGGCGATCCAGTCCGCGGCGGCCACCTCGCTCCAGCCGAGCACCACCTCCCGGTTGAGCGCCGTCCACGCGGAGACGAGCAGTGGCGACGGGACGCTCAGCAGCAGGAGCGCGGCGATCGCCGGCACCGGCCAGCGGCGGATGAGCCACGCCGCAAGCAGCGCGACGGCGATCCACATCGCCTGGAAGTACTTGTTCATGTCGAAGCCGATGGCGCTCACCTGCACCACATTCGGCACCAGGAAGAGGGTCACCACCCAGACCGCCAGGAAGCCTCGGTGTGGGACGCGCGGCAGCAGCAGCGCGAGTAGCGCGAGCAGGAATGGCACCCCGAGGTTGGTGGCGTAGAAGAAGAGGACCGCCAACGGTCCACCGGCGGGCACCGACTCCCAGACGGCGACCCAATGAAGCGCGCCGCTGCCACCGGCCTGCAGCAGGGGGGCGATCGCGAACGGGATGGCCAGCGCATACGGCGCCAGCAGCAGCGCGGCGTTCCGTGGTGCAGCGCGATCGAAGAGCCGCCCGCTCACCAGGACCCAGCCGAGAACCAGGGCCAGGAACGCCGGAAAGAAGAAGAAATGGAACGGTGCCAGCAGTGCCCCGAGCAGGCCTGCGAGGAAGATCAGGGGAGGCCTGTCGCGCCAGCCAGCGGCGCGGGCGGGTGCCGACGGCAGGCCGGCCACCATCAGGAGGACCGCCCCGACCAGCATCGGCAGTCCCGCGGTGGTGGCCCGATGGACCAGCAGACCAGTGCCCATCACCGACGGGATGCGGAAGAACGGCCACTCGGTCAGCCACGAGTTGTCGTAAGAGTTGCGGATCACGAGGGTTGGCAGGTCGCCGAGCCCGTTGGCGATATCGCCGACCAGCCGCATCCAGCCGAGCCCGCCGCCGAGGACCGCGAGCACGGCTCCCAGTAGCGCTGCGCGCCGAGCGCCGCGGCCGCGAAGGAGGGCCCGTGCCAGCCCGTGGACGAGGAGGGCAAGCGCGCCGGCGAGGATCGCGGATGAGACGACGAAGCTCGGGACGGCGAAGATCGCCGCTGCCCGAGCCGCGATGGCGGCGTGGAAGTCGGCGAACCAGTGGTAGATCAGCGGCTCGCCGGCGAAGTACGGCACCTGCGGCGGGAAATTCCCGGCGTTTACGGACTGCGCGATGGACAGATGCACCCCCAGGTCGCTCCAGTTCGAGCCGCCGGCCGAGACGCCGTTGGGCGTGTCGCGCCACAGGCCGGACTGGAGGACCGCCCCGACGAACCCGGCGCAGGCGCCGGCGACCGTGAACGAAAGCCAGTCGCGACGAAGCGCGTGCCACCCCGCGGAAGCCTGGCCCAGGACCGAGCGTCCCCCTCCGCGCCCGACGCCGATGACGATGGGCACGGCCAGCACCGCAGCCGCCACGAAGATCGTCCCACGCCGATAGCCGCCGGTGGCGACCGCAAGCCAATAGACGAGATGCGCGCTGAGCGCAACAGACAGCACGATCGCCAGGCCCATGCGGCCGGTTGCGGCGATCCGTGGGCGGGCCCAGGCCACGAGAGTCCAGCCCGGGAGGATGAAGAGGAGGGGCCAGACGAAGACCACCGCCAGCGCCGGCAGGACCCACGCAGAAAGCAGCGCGAGGGCGACCAGCATCGCGGCAGTCATTGCGGCTGCGGGTCGCAGCTCGCCTTGAGGCCGATCCGTGAGGCGCTCGGCCTCAGCTGGCACGCGCGCTCCGCAGCCCGCGGAGCGGGTGACGCGGATCGAGCAGCGCCACGATTCGCTCGACCTGGGCCTTGGTCAGGTTGCCGCCCGCAGAGATCCCGGCCGCCAGCGCATCGGCGTCCCGGATCACCTGGACGCCGGGGCGCTGTCCTGCGTCCCATTCGATCTCGACGCCGCGCGGCGGCACCAGGCAAGCGGTGACCGATGAAGGCAGGGTGGCCCGCTCGAGGTACATCTCCAGGCGCCGGCCCGCGAGACGCGCGGCTGTGACGCGGCTCGCATCCCACGGCACCCAGGAATCGGTCGCCTCACGCAGCTCATACCAGTGGCCGTTCCGCTTCCGGTAGCGGCCGGGCTCGGCGCGGAGGGTCAGCGCCCAGGTCCCCCCGGGGCCGACCACGACCGCCTCGATCGGTTCCTTGCCGCCGGCGAGGACCAGCCGCAGGTAGTGGAACCGGTCGTCGAGGCGCCTCCCGAGCGGGCCGCTCAGCCGATCGCCGGCGGTCCGTGGCAGGGCGAGGCGCAGCGACGGAGAGATGGGGCGGTGGATCACCATGGCGGCGGGCGATGGTTCGTGCGGATTCGGGGGCCGATCCCGAGTCTACCGCCACCGATGCCCCGCGCCTAGCCCGCGGAGGTCCCCTGCTAGCATGCGGCGCATGGACGAGCACTCACCTGGCAGCCAGATCCCCGAGGCGGTCCGGACCCTCCTCGTCGAGCTGGGCGAGGACCCGGATCGCGCGGGCCTGGCCCGCACTCCGGACCGCGTGCGGCGCATGTATGCGGAGCTGACCGAGGGCTATCACACCGACCCGGATGCGCTCCTCAACGACGCCGCCTTCGACGTCGACTACGACGAGATGGTCGTGGTCCGCGACATCGAATTCTTCTCGCTCTGCGAGCACCATCTGCTCCCCTTCTTCGGCAAGGCGCACGTCGGCTACCTGCCGCGCGGCCGGATCATCGGCCTCTCGAAGATTCCTCGCGTCATCGACATGTACGCGCACCGGCTCCAGGTGCAGGAGCGCCTGACCCAGCAGGTGGCCGGCTTCCTCATGGATCGGCTGAAGCCGAAGGGAGTCGCCATCGTCGTCGAGGCGAGGCACCTCTGCACGGTCATGCGAGGCGTCAAGAAGCAGGAGGCAACCATGGTCACCAGCTCGATGCTGGGCACCTTCCGGGCCGACGCGCGCACCCGGTCCGAGTTCCTGACCTTCATCGGTCGCTCGTCGGACCGCTAGGCCGATGCCCTACGCCACGCCCCTCACCGAGCCGGAGATCGACGCGGCCCTGAAGGCCATTCCTGCCTGGCGCCGCGAAGGGGACTGGCTGATGCGGACCGTCGAGTGCCCAACCTTCCGCGCGTCCATCTCGCTGGTCGCCAGCGTCGCCGATGCCGCCGAGGAGGCAAACCATCACCCCGACATCGAGATCAACTGGCGGCGGGTGACGTTCCGGCTCACCACGAAGTCGTCAAAGGCCCTGACCGCGAAGGACGTGGCCATGGCGGCGACGATCGATCGGCTGGCGGGCATCACAGCATGAAAGTCGGCCTGATGCTCCCCATCGGGGAGCAGGAGAAGACCGCCACGACCCTGTCCTGGAGCGAGCTGCGCGAGATGGCCCTGGCGGCCGAGGCGTCGGGCCTCGACTCGATCTGGGCCGCGGATCACCTCATCTTTCGCTTCGACGGCGTCACGAGCGGCATCCACGAATGCTGGACCGTGCTGACCGCCGTGGCAGCGATCACCGACCGGGTCGAGATCGGGCCACTCGTGCTCGCGCTCCCGTTCCGCAATCCGGCACTCCTGGCGAAGATGGCGACGACGCTCGACGAGGTTTCCGGCGGGCGGCTGATCTTGGGGGTCGGGTGTGGCTGGCATGAGCCGGAGTTCAATGCCTTCGACTATCCGTTTGATCATCGCGTCAGCCGCTTCGACGAGGCGCTCGCAGTCCTCCTCCCGCTCCTCCGCGAGGGACGCGTCAAGGTGGATGGTCGCTGGCACCGCGCGGATACGGAGCTTGTTCCGCCGGGGCCGCGACCGAATGGCCCGCCGATCCTGGTCGCCGGCAAGCGGCCGCGCATGATGCGGCTGGTCGCCCGACATGCCGACGCCTGGAACGCCGCCTGGTACGGCCGGCGAGAGGACGCTGCGGAGCTGGAAGAGCGGATCGCCCGGCTGCGCGAGGCGTGCGCGACCGAGGGTCGCGACCCGGCGACTATCTCGCTCACGGCAGGTCTCTTTGTCTCCTTCCCAGCGCTGCATGGGCCTGACGACGAGGATCCACCCGACAATGCGATCGCCGGCGACGCCGACGAGGTCGGTCGAGCGCTTGCCGCCTACCGCGACGTCGGGATCGATCACCTGATCGCCCATGTCTGGCCGCCGAACGCCGCCGCGGCAACGGAGCTGGGCCGCGCAGCCGAGGTCGCGCGGGCGGACGTTAGAATCGCCGCGCATGGATGACCCACGCAGCACTCCGATCCGCGTCCTGATCGCCAAGCCGGGGCTCGACGGCCACGACCGCGGGGCCAAGGTCCTCGCCCGCGGCCTGCGGGACGAGGGCTTCGAGGTGATCTACACCGGTCTGCGCCAGACGCCGGAGATGATTGTCGACGCCGCCGAACAGGAGGACGTGGACGTCATTGGGATGTCGATCCTGTCTGGGGCGCACATGGCACTGCTGCCGCGCGTCGTCGAGTTGAGCAAGAGCCGCGGCATGGACGATGTCCTGATCGCCGCCGGCGGGATCATCCCGGATGCCGATGTCGCCAAGCTCAAGGCGTCGGGGATCGCCGAGGTGTTCGGCCCGGGGACGAGCATCGGGCAGATCGCGGGCTACTTCCGCGAGCACGCGCGCCGGCGCGCCTGAGGGTCGTGGCCGACCTC
>JBDTYC010000067.1:0-7595 GCA_040005815.1 Chloroflexota bacterium | reverse complement strand
CCGAGACGATCACCGGCGCGAGGCGGCTCACCAGCCCGAGCAGGCTCGAGCCCTCGGGCGCGATGACCCCGACCACGCCGCTCGGCTCCGGCACGCTGAAGTTGAAGTAGCTGCCGTTGACGGGGTTGACCGAGCCGTTGACCTGGCTGAACTTGTCGGCCCAGCCGGCGTACCAGACCCAGCGGTCGATGGCCGCGTCCGTCAGGCGGGTGGCGCGCTGCCGTCCGATCCCCTCGGCCGCCATCACCTCGCCGATGAACTGGTCCCGCCGACCCTCCATCAGCTCGGCGATTCGGTACAGGATCTGGCTGCGGTTGAAGCCGGTCTTCGCCGACCAGCCGGGTAGTGCGGTCCGCGCGGCCCGCACCGCGTCGCGGATGTCCTTCCGTGTGCCGCGGCACGCGTTGGCCAGCAGCTCGCCACGCGCACCGTGGATCTCGTACGCGCGGCCCGACTCCGTGCGCGGGAATGCGCCACCGATGTACAGCTTGTAGGTCTTGCGCACGTCGAGCCGCCCGGCGGCGGGCGCGGCGAGCGCGGCCGTGCGCCGCGGGACGATGGCCGTCTTGCGCACCGCCATCACCTGGCCCCATCCGGCGACAGGTCGAGGTAGGCGCCAAGACCGTGGATGCCACCCTCCCGACCGTAGCCGGACTCCTTGTAGCCGCCGAACGGGGAGGTCGGGTCGAAGCGGTTGAAGGTGTTGGCCCACACCACGCCCGCCTTCATGGCGGCAACCATCTTGAAGATACGGCTCCCCTTCTCGGTCCATACCCCCGCGGAGAGGCCGTAGGGCGTGTTGTTGGCCTTCTCGATCGCCTCCTCGGGCGTCCGGAAGGTCAAGACCGAGAGAACTGGGCCGAAGATCTCCTCCTGCGCGATCCGATGGCTCTGGCTCACGCCGGTGAAGAGGGTGGGCCGGAAGAAGAAGCCCTTGTCGGGGAGGACGCAGTCCGGCTGGAAGATCTCGGCGCCCTCTTCGATCCCCGACTGCACCAGCTCGGCGATCTTGGCCAGCTGCCCGGCGGAGTTGATAGCCCCGACATCGGTGTTCTTGTCCAGGGGGTCACCGACACGCAGCGTCGAGAGGCGCGCCTTGAGCTTGTCGAGGAGCGGCTCGTAGACCGATTCCTGCACGAACAGCCGGGAACCGGCGCAGCACACCTCGCCCTGGTTGAAGTAGATGCCGTTGATGATCCCCTCGATCGCCTGGTCGAGCGGCGCGTCGTCGAAGACGATGTTGGCGGCCTTGCCACCGAGCTCGAGTGTGAGCTTCTTGCGGCTGCCCGCGACGGCGCGGCCTATCATCTTGCCGACTGCCGTGGAACCGGTGAAGGCGACCTTGTTGACGTCGGGGTGCCGAACAAGCTCCATGCCGATCTCGCCCGGGCCAGTGATGATGTTCACGACGCCAGGCGGCAGGTCGGCCTGCCGTACCACGTCAGCGAAGAGGTAGGCAGTGAGCGGCGTCGTCGATGCGGGCTTGAGAATCACGGTATTGCCGGCGGCCAGCGCTGGCGCGATCTTCCAGGCCAGCATCAGGAGCGGGAAGTTCCAGGGGATGATCTGCGCGGCCACGCCGAGGGAACGAGGCGTGCGACCCGGGAAGGCGTAATCGAGCTTGTCGGCCCAGCCGGCGTAGTAGAAGAAGTGCGCCGCGGCGAGCGGGACGTCGACGTCGCGGCTCTCCTTGATCGGCTTGCCCGAATTCATCGTCTCGACCACGGCGAACTCGCGCGAGCGCTCCTGCATGATCCGCGCGATGCGGTAGAGGTACTTCGCGCGCTCGCTGCCGGGAAGTCGCGACCAGACCGTGGTGTGCGCTCGCCGGGCGGCCGTCACGGCGCGGTTGACATCGGCCTTGGAGGCCTTCGCCACGCGCGACAGCGTCTCCTCGTTGGCCGGGTTGATCACCTCGAAGGTGGCCTTAAGTCGGGAAGGGGCGAACTCGTTGTCGATGAAGAGGCCGTACTCGCGGCGGATGTCGATGTGGTCGGTGGACTCCGGCGCGGCGGCGTAATCCCACGGAACGCCGCGCTTGGAGAGCCCCCACGAGGCGGGGGCGGGACGGCTCTCTGGCTTCTTGGTGAGGCTCATTCGCCGCCGATTATCGCATCGCAACCGGCTGATATCGTTGACGGCCATGTGTCGCGGGATCGTTTGGGCCGTTGCGCTGGGAATCGCGCTCGGCGCCTTCAGCATGATCGGGGACGGGCTCGACCCCACCACTCCGCTCCATGTGATCGTGGCACTTGCCAACGCAGCAGGTCCCTGGCTGGCGATTGCGTTCGCGGTCGGAGCGCTGCAGGGGACCCCGCAACGCGGCGGCGTGGCCGGGGCAGTGGCGCTCACGACGGCAACCTTCGTCTACTACCTCGGTATCTATGCCGGCGGCCACCAGGTCGCAGAGGTGGGGCGGGTGATGGCGTCGTGGCTTGCAGTGTCGGGCGTGGCAGGCCCGTTGCTCGGGGCGGCGGGAGGGTTATGGGCCCGATCGGCCGGCCGCCCTCGATCGTGGAGCGCGGCGATCCTGTGCGGTGCCCTGCTGGCGGAGGCGGTCTTCCGTTTGATCCAGATCGAGGGCTGGGCCGGCATCGACCTCACCCGCAGCGACTGGCAGGTGGCGGTCGCCGATCTCCTGGGTGGTCTGCTGCTGCCCCTCTTCCTGGTCGAGCGATCGGATCGTCGCTGGGCCTACGCCGCGACACTGCTCATCGCCACAGGCGGGACCCTCGTTATCGCCGGCGTCACGGCGGCAGTGTTGGCCTTCGTTCAGGGAGGATGATGGAGCCATGGAGATTCTCGCGACCGCCCTGATCGCCCTGACCGCGCTCATCCACGTCTGGATCCTGGTCCTTGAGATGTTCCTGTGGCGAACGCCCCTGGGCATGCGCAGCTTCGGGACGACCCCGGACCAGGCCGAGACGACGGCCACGCTCGCCGCGAACCAGGGCCTCTACAACGGCATCCTGGCGGCCGGCCTCTGGTGGAGCCTCATCGCTCCCGATCCGACCGCGTTCGCGTTCCGCGTCTTCTTCCTCGGCGCGGTCATCGTCGCCGGTCTCTACGGCGCCGCCACGGTGTCCACGCGGATCCTCTTCGTCCAGGCGCTGCCGGCAGCATTGGCCCTGGCTGCCGTCCTGCTCAGCTAGCCGATCCTCCGCGGCAGCGACCCCTCCAGGGCCAAAAGGTAACGCTTGCGGTCGAGTCCACCCGAATAGCCCCCCAATCCCCCGTTGGCATGGAGGACGCGGTGGCAGGGCACCACGATCGGGATCGGGTTGGAGCCGAGCGCGTTGCCGGCTGCCCGAGCCGCTCGCGGCGATCCGGCGCGCGCGGCAACCTGGCCATAGCTGCGCACGTCACCAAACTGGATGCGGGCGGTCTCGCGCAGCACCCCACCGGCAAACCCGCGCACCAGCGACCAGTCGATCGGCAGGTCGAAGCGCCGCCGACGGAGGGCGAAGTAGCCGTCCAGTTCGCGGCGGACCGCGTCGGTGCGCGCCGGAGCACGGAGGATGCGAGGCGAGACGTGCGACGCGACCTCGGCGAGCACGGCTTCGATCGGCTCGTCGGCGTATTTGACGCGGAGCAGCCCCCGAGACGTGACGAAGACGATCAGCTCGCCGATGGGCGAGTCGAGCTCCGCGTAGGCGACATCGACGAGGGCGGCGTTGCCCGCGCGCTGGGCGAGGACCGTCGTCAGTGCCTTCCTGTCGAGCTCCGCGACCGGGGCGTCGCGCAGCCGCTGTTCGAGATCGGTCATCGATCCAACTCCCTGCGGAGCCGGCGCAGGCCGGCACTCACGTTCTGGCGAGCCGCCTCTTCGCTGATTCCCATCCGCTCCCCGACCTCCCGGAAGGCGAGGTCGAAGACGAAGCGATGCACCAAGGCGGCGCGCTGCTTCGGCGGCAATCCCCTCACCGATTGCCACAGGCCGTCGTCGGCGGGCCGATGTGGCGGGGTCGACAGACGTTCCTCCGCAACCCCGTCGAGCTCGCTGGCCCGATGGCGCTGTCTCGATCGAACGGTATCCGTCGCCTTGCGCTGGGCGATGGTGTACAGCCAGGCGCGCAGGTTGTCGGCGTGGCGAAGCCGCCGATAGGCGCGCAGCGCGGACAGGAAGGTCTCCTGCAGGCAGTCCTCCGCCTCGACCGGGCCGACGCTGGCGACCAGGAACCGATGCAGCTCTCCAGCGTGATCGTCAATCAGCACCTGGAACGGCGGAAGTCGCACACCCGATGAAACGGCCCGCGGCATGCGTTCGTGAGGCGTCAGGCGCTGGAGGCCGCGCGACGCAGCAGGTCGTCGTAGACCGAGGGATCGTCGCCGGTGATGGTCGGGCGCCAGAAGCCGTCGTCGCCCTCCGCCCAATCGGCGTCGATGCCGGGATTCTGGATGCTCGTGCCATCCGCGAGGAAGATCTGCGGCGAGCCATCAACCGCATCGGTCCGGGCGAGTTCGTACTGCTCGAAGAGGAGGTGGCGGGCCCGCCCGGAGTCGATCGCATCGACCAACGCCTCGAGGTCGATGGCATCGCACGCGGCGGCGACCTCCAGGATGACGTGGCGCAGGCTGACGCAGCGGCTCTCGCCCCAGAACGCGCGACGGAGGCCCCTGTCGAGCTGTTCCGATGCTGCCCAGCCCTGTTCCTTGGCGGCCTGCACCGCTTCCATCGGCGGCAGCATCGTCGCGGGCCACGCCCAGTCGGGCGCGCTCCACGCCTGCCAGCCAGCTCGTGGAGCGAGGCTCGCGCATGCCTCCCACTCGACCGCCAGCTCGTCCCGCGGGGTCGCCTGCGAGTTGAAGAGCTCCAGCGGAAAGACCCGATGGTCGAAGGTCACGGCGCCCTCGAGGCCGAGCCGACGCCGCGCAGCGTGGAGTCGCCAGACGGCGACGTGTGCCCATGGACAGCCGATGTCGCTGAACACGACGATCGAGCCGGGCGCAACCTCGAGCATCGGCCTAGTCGAGGGTGAAGTAGTCGCTGCCGGAGTAGCGGCCGGTGCGCTCCTTGCGGATCTGCATCAGCAGGTCGTTGAGGAGGGTCGAGGCGCCGAACCGGAAGCGGTCAGGTGTCATCCAGTCCGGCCCAAGGGTCTCGTACAGGACAGTCAGGTAAGAGATCGCCTCTTTGGCGGTACGAATGCCGCCGGCGGGCTTCATCCCGACCGCACGGCCGGTCTGGGCATGAAAATCGCGGATCGCCTCGAGCATGACCAACGTCACCGGGAGCGTCGAGGCCGGCTGCACCTTGCCGGTGCTGGTCTTGATAAAGTCGGCGCCCGCCGCCATGGCCAGGACCGATGCCCGGCGCACGTTGTCGTAGGTCTCCAGCTCGCCGGTCTCGAGGATGACCTTCAGGTGGTGGTCGCCCGCCGCTTCCTTCACTGCCACGATCTCGTCGAAGACGCGGGCGTACTCCCCCGCCAGGAAGGCGCCACGGTCGATCACCATGTCGATCTCGTCGGCTCCAGCCGCGACGGCCAGACGCACGTCGCCGAGCTTCACCGCGAGCGGCGCCTGCCCCGACGGGAAGTAGGTGGAGACCGAGGCCACCTTGACGGTCGAGCCCGCCAGCGCCGCCTTCGCGGTCGCGATCATGTTCGGGTAGACGCATAGCGCGGCGACGCTGGGGATGGTCGGATCAGTGGGATCGGGGCGCCGAGCCTTGCCGGCCAGCGCGCGGATCTTGCCCGGGGTGTCCTTCCCTTCGAGTGTGGTCAGGTCCACCATCCGGATCGCCAGCTCGAGCGCCCACAGCTTCGACTCGCGCTTGATGCTGCGTTTGGCGAGCGAGGCGGCCCGGTCCTCGACCCCCACCTGGTCCACTGCCCACACCCGTCCGAGGAGGCTGCCGAGCGCCTGGTGGCGGGGGGCGGTCAGGTCGCGGTCCGCGCGTCGCTTCGCTGGCGTCGTGGTGGCCATGAGCACGGAATTGTAGCGCCGGCGCATCCCAAGGCCGATCCGCCACCGGTGATAGGCTTCGCGCACGATGGATGGGAGCGGCCACTCACATGACGTGCTCGTGTACTGCCTCACCCGCGACCACGAGTTGGCCGATGCGGTCGAGGCCCGGCTCAATGGCGCGCTCGCCTTCTTCTACAACGACGCCGCACGGTTGCATCAGGCAGTCGTACTGCGCCGTCCTGACCTCGTATTGGTGGACACCGGGGCGATTCGGGTCGAGTACGGCGATGCCGGGCTCGGTCCGGTAGTTGCCTTCCTGCGCCAGCGGGCCCCCGAGGCACGCATCGCCGTGCGGCCCGTGCCGGGCACCGAATGGCTCATCCAGGCCGAGGTCGGCGAACGAGTCGAGCTGCTGCCCGCCGCTCGCGACGGCTGTGTGGACGGGATCGCGGCCCTCTGCGGAGCCGTCTGAGGGGCTAGTCGCCCTCCGCGAGGCGTCCAGCACGCTGCGGCGGCCAGTAGCGGAAGACGGCCCGCCACCGAATCTCCGACAGCGGGATCGCGCCGAATTCGCGCGAGTCTGTGCTTGCGGCGAGGGCGTCGCCCCGTAGCTCGGCGGTGGCTGCGGCTGAGTTCACCGACGCGACCCGCTTGATTAACTCACGCTCCGGCTCGCGCGGATCGGCCGCGAGGACGACCTCCGCCGGTCGCGGCTCGCGGCTCTGGTAGGTGTGCGACTCCACCAGCAGTCGGTCGCCAGGGAGCAGGGAGGGCGCCATCGAGGTGCCGCGAACCTCGACCACATCGAGCCATCGACGCCCGACACCGATCCCGGCCGCAACGCCGAGCATCAGGAAGAACGGCCCGCCCAGGCCCCTGCGGCGGGCCATCGGCCTAGGAGGGGCGTCCGCTGACGCGCGTCTTTTCCGGACCGCCGGTCGCCTTCCACATGCCGTCGATCGTGTCGATCATGGCCAGCAGATCCTTCGCGGCGGCGGCGTCAAGCGACTGCTTCACCTTGCTCGCCTGCTTGGATGCCTTCCAGAAGGTCTCGTGCAGGTCGGGGTACTTCTCGAGGTGCTCCGGCTTGAAGTAGTCGTGCCACAGCACGTCAAGGTGATGCTTGACGAGCTCCGCGCGCTCCTCCTTGACATGGATGCAGCGGGCGCGAAAGAGCTTGTCCTCGCTGGCGTCGTGTTTCTCGATGATGCGGAGACAGGATTCGGCCTCGATCCGGGCCTGCTCAGGGTCGTAGATGCCGCACGGGATGTCGCAGTGGGCATCCACGATGCGGGACGGGCGTAGCAGCGATCGGATGGTCAGCATGAAGGCTCCTCAAGGTAGCGAATCTGGTGTGGAGTGCCAGTGTACGCAGCCGTCCAGATGGCGACCTGCGCATAACCGGATGAGAGGTTTCAGCTGCCCATCATCATGCCGCCGTCGACCCCCAGCACCTGGCCAGTGACGTAGCGCGACTCGTCGGAGGCGAAGTAGACCGCCGCGGCGGCGACGTCTTCCACCGAACCGACGTAGCCCAGCGGCGTGCTGTTGATCACGAACTCCCGTGCCGCCGCGGGAATGTCCGCGGTCAGCTCGGTCTCGATCAGGCCGGGGGCAATGGCGTTGCAGGTGATCCCGCGGCTGGCCAGCTCCCGGGCAACCGACTTGGTGAGGCCGATCAGCCC
>JBDTYC010000066.1:0-7680 GCA_040005815.1 Chloroflexota bacterium | reverse complement strand
CAAGCCCATGGTCGACCGAGCTGCCCCGTCCTGATCGAGTGGCGCCCCCGGAGGGAGTCGAACCCCCGACGCAGGCCTTAGGACGGCCTCGCTCTATCCACTGAGCTACGGGGGCGGCGCCGCGAAGATCCTATCATCGGGCCATGGCCCAGCCACCGAGAGTGATCCTGTACGAGCGTGACGGCTGCCACCTTTGCGACGAGGCCCGCGTCCTGCTCGACGAGATGCTCACGCCCACCGGATACGCTCGCATCGACATCGAGACCGATGATGAGCTCGTGCTGCGCTACGGCTTCCGGATCCCGGTGATCGTCGTGGACGGTGTCGACCGGCTCGAGGCGCCGATCACCGCTCCTGACCTCCGCGCACTCCTCGCCGAGCTCGGTTCCTGACCGATGTCGTTCCTGCGTGCGCGCCGAGGCTCCCTGTCCTGGGCGATCGCAATCGGTGCGGTGGCCGTCGCCTTCGCCGTGCTGGCCGCAGTTCCACTCCTGGGCGGCGACGACGCGGGCACGGAGGGGACCATGGTGGGACGCGCGGCGCCGTCGATCTCCGCGGAGGACATGACTGGGCGCCGCTGGACCTTGGCCGATGGCAGTGGACGCGTGACCTGGGTCAACTTCTGGGCGACCAACTGCGAGCCGTGTCGCACCGAGATGCCGGCGATGCAGCGGCTGGCCGATGCATACGGGGACCACCTCCTGATCCTCGGCATCGACTGGGGTGAGTCCCGCGCCTCGGTGACCGACTTCGTCGATCGCTACGCGATCAGCTATCCCATCCTGCTGGACCCGAGCCTGGACAACTTCTACCACTGGTCCGGGCGTTCCGGACTCCCTCGCCACTATTTCGTCGATGGTGGCGGGACTGTCGTGCGCGAGATCATCGGGCCCTTGGCTCCTGCCCGGATGCTGGAGATCGTCGAGGAGCTGCTGGGTCCCGCCTAGGCCGGCGCGCGGACCGCGAATCCTTTGGCAATGGCCTCGATCTGGATCGGCATCTCGCCGGGGTCGTGGGTGAAGTAGCACCACCAGCCTTCGGCCGCCGCGCGCGTCACCAGCTGGTTGCGGACCTCCACCGCCTGGATCGGGTAGTCGTCGAACGCGCTTGTCCAGCGCACGGGAATCTGCCAGCGGGTGGGGATCAGGTCGCCCCAGAAGATCGCGCGCTCACCGGGCGCCTCGTCGCGCCCCTCGCTCGGTGCGCCCAGTAGGACCGCCTGCGATCCGCGGGTGTGGCCGCCGGTCGGCACCACGCTGACACCGTTGACCAGCTCGACTTCGCCCTGGACCTCGGCGAGCAGGCCAGCGCTGCGCACCAGGTCAAGCTGCTCGCGCTCCATGATCCCCGCCAGCCGCAGCTCGTCGCCATGAGCGGCCTCCGCCTCGTCGCGCTGTACGACATACCGCGCCTTCGGGAAGTTCGGCTTGCCATCGATGTCGACCATTCCCCCGGCGTGGTCGTAGTGCAGATGGCTGACCACCACGAAGTCGATGCTTGCCGGATCGACACTCACCGCCCGCAACGCCGCGGCCGGGTCGCCGCCCTCGACACCCTTGATGGCACGGTCCTTGTCCGTCATGCGCACCCCGGTGCCTGTCTCGACCAGGATCCGCTTGCCGCCCGCTTCGACGAGGAGCAGGTTGAGGCGGCACAGGATGCGGCCTCGCTCATCGGCCTCGACCATCCGGGACCAGAGCGGGCGGGGCACGACCCCGAAGAAGCCGCCGGCGTCTGGTCGGAACCAGCCGGCGCGCACGATGCGGACGCGGACGTCGCCGGCGAAGGTGCGGGCCTGGCGCGCAGGCGTGATGGCGAAGAGTGGCTCGGTTACGTCGAACTCCGGCTGCGGCGCGGGCTCAGCGCTTGATGCGACCTCGCTCGAAGTCCCGATGGTACAGGCTCGCCGTCGGATCTCGCTGACCGCGGTACTTGCTGCCGATCCTGGCATCCCCGTACCCCACTTCGGCTGGGCTTGAGAGGCGCTGGAAGCTGATCTGGCCGATCTTCATGCCGTCATACAGGGTGATCGGCAGGTTCGCGACATTCGAGAGCTCGAGGGTCAGGTTCCCCTCCCAGCCAGGGTCGACGTAGCCGGCCGTGGAGTGGATGAGGAGGCCCAGCCGGCCGAGGGAGCTCTTCCCTTCCAGGCGTGCCACCAGGTCGTTCGGGAGCTGGACGCGCTCGAGGGTCGAGCCGAGCACGAATTCACCCGGATGCAGGATGAACGGGTCGTCGCCGGCGATCTCAACCAGCTCGGTCATGTCGGGCTGGTCGACCCGAACATCGATGTACGGATAGCGGCTGTTGCGAAAGACCCGAAAGCGCCGGTCCAGGTGCAGGTCAACGCTCGACGGCTGCACGGCCTCGGGAACGAAGGGATCGATGACGATCCGCCCGGCGGCGATCTCGGCGCGGATGTCGCGATCGGAGAGGACCATTAGCCCTCCGCGGGGGTGCGCTGCTTCATGAGCCGGTCGACCTCGCGCTTGAGGGTCGAGATGTCCTCATAGCTGTGATAGACCGATGCGAATCGGATGTAGGCCAGCTGGTCGATGTCGCGCAGCGCCTCGGTGGCGAGACGACCGATCTCCTTGCTGGTGACCTCGGGCTCGCCACGTGCCCTGAGGCCGCTCTCGATGTCGTCGACTGCCTGCTCGACCGTCGCCAGGGTCACGGGGCGCTTCTCGAGCGCTCGCATCAGCCCGGCCTGCAGCTTGGCGCGATCGAACTCCTGGCGGCTGTTGTCACGCTTGATGACCGTCAGCCGAGCTCCCTCGGGCCGCTCGTAGGTAGTGAACCGATAGGCGCACTGCTCGCACTCTCGCCGACGGCGGATGGTGCCGCCTCCTTCGAGGTCTCGCGAGTCGATGACTCGGGTGCTCGACTCGTTGCATCGTGGACAGAGCATGCAGGTTCCCCGTGCGGACTACACCAGCGGTGGTACCGTCAAGGAGCATACCACAACATGTAGCCCCTGCCACCAATTGCGACTGGCGGCCTAGCCTTCGCGGAGGCGCCCGAGGCGGGCCGCCACCGTGGCCTCGGCCGGCATCCCCGGCTCCCAGGTCATGAGCGTGGCGACCAACTCGGCCATGCGCAGACGGGCATGCAGGATGTTGAGGTGGCCGCGCTTCCAGTAGATGAGGGGCTCCTCGTCGTCCGGGGGGCGATATGGCAGCTTGGTGATGCCGCAGCCACGCTCAGCCGTGACGACCCCGCGGATCGCTCGTTCCAGGCTCGCTTCGTACTCGGCGTGGAGCCCATGCAGTTCTTCGGGGGCCAGGATGCCGCGCAGCGACTCCGCCGCGCGGTCCAGCTTCTCCTCGCTCGCCTGGAGGTCGAGGAGGGCCGCGTCCGGATCCGCGTCGCGGCGGCGGAGCGCATCCACCAGGTCACCGAGGGAGGTCAGCTCCAGGTCGATCATGGTGGTGAGGTCGCCGAGGGTGCGGCGATACGCGTTCAGCTCGCGCCCCTGCACGCGCGGGCGACGCCCGCGTCGCCCGCCGAGGAGCACGGGAAGATTCGAGATCAGCAGCAGCAACAACAACAGGCGAAGCCCCCGCACGCGAGGGGGGCGCCGCTGGGCTGGCACTACCGCCCCTTCCGGCGCCGAACCTCGGCGGTCAGCTTGGGCACGATGGCAAACAGATCTCCCACCACGAAGAGGTCGGCGAACTCGCCGATGGGTGCGTCGGGGTCCTTGTTGATGGCGAGGACACTCTCCGCCGTTTGCATACCTACGCGATGCTGAATCGCGCCGCTGATGCCGCATCCCACGTAAAGCGCCGGCTTCACCACCTTGCCCGTCTGCCCAATCTGAAGCTGGTACGGGACCCAGCCGGCGTCGGCTGCCGCGCGGCTAGCGCCTACGGCGCCTCCCAGCGCGGCGGCCAGCTCGTGAAGGGGCGCGAAGCCGTCTGCGCTGCCCACGCCCCGCCCGCCGGCCACGATGATGCTCGCCTCCTCGAGGTTCGCCACCGCAGCCTCTGCTGGATGCGACTCGACGATCCGTGCCGCACCCAACGGTCCGGCCGCGGCGGAAGCGGACGTGACAGCGGCCGTGCCGCTTCCGCCCTCGCGCGGCGTGAAGGTGCTCGGCAGAACCAGCACGATCGCCGGTCGCCCGGCACCCTCGGTCGGCTCGCTGACGGTAATGACGGTTCCCTGCAGGGTCGCCTGCTCGGTTCGAACGGTGCCGCCCTCGATCCGCACCGCTCGCACCGGCCCGAAGGCCGGAAGGCCGAGCAGCCCGACCAGCGCGCCCGCCAGGTCGCGGCCATTCGGTGTGGCTGGCGCGAGAAGTGCGAGTGGCGCGAGGTCACGCAGCGTGGCGGCGGCAGCAGCGGCGTGGGTGATCGCGGGCGCCGCATCGTCACCGAGCACGACTGCGCTGGACGCCCCGGCTGCGCCGAGCGTCGCGGCGCCGGCCGCGCCTGGCCCGTAGGCGAGGGCCACCGCCGAACCGCCGCTCCCTCCCGCCAGCTCTTCAGCGCCGGCGGCCAGCTCGAGCGCGGCGCGGGTCGGCGCGCCGTTGGCGAACTCCGCGAGGAAGGCGATGTCGCTGCTCATCAGATCAGCTTCCGGGCGGCGAGCCAGTCGGCGATGCGAGTGACCGCTTCATCGGCGCTGACGCCCTCGACGCGCTCGGTGGGCGGCTTAGCTTCGGGCTTGCGTGCCTCGACCACTCGGGACAGGGCGGCACCATGCAGGTCATCGGCCGATAGGCCGATGTCGGCCAGGCTCCAGGTCTCCATCGGCTTGCGTTTGGCGGCCATGATCCCTTTCAGTGAAGCGTAGCGCGGTTCTCCGACCTGGTCGGTAACGCTCGCGACCACCGGGAGCGGCGCCTCGACGACATCGAAGCCGTCCGCCGTCAGGCGGCGGACACGGGCCACCGAACCATCGATCCGCAGCTCGGACCCATACGAGAGGAGCGGCATCCCACGTAGCGCGGCCACGGCGCCGGGGACGAGCGACCCGCGTGCATCATCGGACGCCATCCCCATCAGGGAAACGTCGGGCGCCAGCTTGTCGAGGGCCGCCGCCAGGACCCGTGCGGTGGCCCAGGCGTCGGCTCCGCCAAGGTCCGGGTCGGTCACCAGAGTGGCGTCGTCGCCGCCCATCGCCAGCGCACGACGCAGCGCCTCGCCAGCCTGCTCTGGGCCCATCGACAGGAACCCCACCGACTCGATCGCGCCGGACTCCTGCAGTCGCAGCGCCTGCTCGATTGCGTACTCGTCGAGTGGATTGATCACTGCCTCGGCGGCGGCTCGATCGAGGCGAAGGTCGGCCGTGTAGCGCTTCGGGGCGGTGGTGGCGGGCACCTGCTTGATGCAGACCACGATCTTCAGGCTGATGGTCGACTCTCCCCTGCTAGCTGGACGGACGGGACACGCCGGCCCGTCGAAGGAGCTGACGCGCCACGATCATGCGCTGGACCTGCTGCGTTCCCTCGTAGAGCTGGGTGATCTTTGCGTCGCGCATCATGCGCTCGACAGGGTACTCGCTCACATAGCCGTACCCGCCCAGGACCTGCACCGCATCAGTCGTCACGCGCATCGCCATGTCGCCAGCGATGAGCTTCGCGGAGCTGGTCCAGTAAGCCAGGTCGGGGGCGTCGGCATCCACCGCGGCCGCCGCCGCGTAGGTCAGCTGCCTGGCCGCCTCGATCCCGCTCGCCATGTCGGCGAGCATGAACTGGATCCCCTGCATGTCGACGATCCGCTCCCCGAACTGCTCACGCGTCGCCGCGTAGCCGACCGCGAAGTCGAGGGCTCCCTGCGCGATTCCGACCGCCTGCGCCGCGATCGAGAGGCGCGAGCGATCGAGGGTCGCCATCGCCAACGCGAACCCCTCCCCCTCCTCGCCGATGCGGTTGGCGACCGGCACCCGGACGTCATCGAAGTGGAGCTCGGCGGTCGGCGATCCGCGGATCCCCATCTTGTGCTCCAGGCGTGGCGCGGAGAAGCCGGGGCTGTCCGTCTCCACGATGAATGCGCTGAGACCCTTGCGGCCGCCCGCCTCGGGATCGGTGAGGGCGAAGGCGGTCAGCAGGTTGGCGATCGAGCCGTGGGAGATGAAGCGCTTGCTGCCGGAGAGGACGTACTCGTCGCCGTCGCGCCGGGCGCGCATCCGGATGGCGGCCACGTCGCTTCCCGCGCTCGCCTCGGTCAGCGCGAAAGCCGCCATCCACTCACCGCTGGCCAGCCGCGGGAAGTAGCGCGCGTGCTGCTCCTCGCTGCCGGCGAGCATGATCGGCAGGGCGGCGAGCTTCTGCACGATGACGATCAGGCTGGTGGTGGCGTCCGCTCGCGCGACCTCTTCCACCACGATCGCCTGGCCGATGTTGTCCAGCTCGGTTCCCCCGAAGCGTGCGGGGAAGGCGATCCCGATCAGGTCCTGCTTCGCGAGGAGCTCCTTGAGGTCCCATGGGAACTCGGCCTTGGCATCGATCTCGGCGGCGCGCGGCGCGATCCGCTCATCGGCCAGCTCGCGCACCATCGCGCGCAGCTCATCGTGATCGGCGGTGAGGCGGTAGGTCACGCGGATCCTTTCGCCGGACGGAGGGTCGAAGACGGGCAGCAGGATACCGAATCATGGCGGTCGTGCCTGCGGGCTCTAGTCGATCGGCCCCTGGACCTCCACCTGGTCGCCGCTGATACGAGCCTGATACGCGACCTGCCGCGCAGTCGCTGGCCCGTGCCGGACCGCGCCATCGCTGAGGCGGAAGGCCGAGCTGTGCCACGGGCAGATGATGTTGTAGCCATCCAGGGTGCCCTGCGAGAGCGGCCCGCCGGCGTGCGAGCAGGTCTCTTTGAGTGCCCAGACCAGGTCGCCGCGCCGCACCACGACAAGTGCCGTCGTCCCCAGCATGACCTTGGTGGGGGTCGCCTCCGCGAGATCCGCCGCGGGCAGCACCGCGGTGAACTCCTTCGCCTTCTTGCCGCGGGCAAAGGCGTTGAAGTTGACCATGTAGCCGTACTTGAAGACGACGTGGCCGCCGATGAAGGCGCCGACGCTGAGCACCAGGTAGCCAACCATCAGCAGCCAGCCCGCCAGCCCATCGGCATCTGCCAGCAGCGCCAAAAAGGCGACGATCAGGAGCGCGGTGGCGACAATGTTGATCAGCCCGTGCAGACCGACGACGTGGCGTTCGTCGCCGGTAGCGGTGTCCTTGAAGTCGGTGAGGCCGGTAATGATCGCCGAGAGGGCGGACAGCCAGGTCAGGCCCAGCACCCAGAGCAGCGCTACGCGAAGCTCTCCAACGCGGAGCCAGGTCAGGACCTGCAGGAGGACGGCGGCGGTGGCGCCCCCGACCACCACGTCCACCACCACGGGATGCAGCGAGTGGCCGAGCCACGAGCCGTTCAGAGAGTCCTGGAGGAGCTTGCCGGGCCGGCCGAGGCCGCCGTAGAGGGCATCCATCAGCTTTGCGGTGCCGTCCCAGAGGCGGGACCAGGGACGCGCCAATCGCTCAAGCATCTCGATCCTCCCTACGGAAGCCGATACAGCCCGTGCTCCGTCAGCCGGTGACCTCGATCGCCCATTCGCGGAAGACCGACAGGTAGCGGTCGATCTCCTCGTCGGTGTGTTGCACCGAGAGCGTCCACTGGTCGTCGGGGGCGGGCGGGATGAGGATTCCGCGGTTGGCCAGGAACCAGAACGAGGATGCCCACA
>JBDTYC010000065.1:0-7689 GCA_040005815.1 Chloroflexota bacterium | reverse complement strand
TTCGGCGGCGCCATCCCGGTCGAGGGCACCACGTACGTCAACTTCCTGATGGCCGGCATCTTCGTGCAGACCATCGCCTTCGCCGGCGTGTACACCGGCGTGCTGCTGGCGAACGACCTCAAGAACGGCATGATCGACCGATTCCGATCGCTGCCGATGCTGCAGTCATCGGTCCTGACCGGCCGCACCCTGACCGACCTGATGCGCGCCATGCTGGCGGTCGCGGTCATGACCGTGGTGGGGCTGCTGGTCGGCTTTCGGCCGGAGGGCGGTCTGGGTGGCTGGTTCCTGGCCATCGGGGTCATGCTCGCCTTCGGCTTCGCGCTGTCGTGGGTGGGCGTGGCGATGGGCTCGCTGGTGCGCACGCCGGAAGCTTTGCAGGGCCTGATGTTCATGACCGTCTTCCCGCTCACCTTCGCCAGCAGCGCCTTCGTGCCGACCGAGACGATGCCGGATTGGCTGCGCGTCTTCGCCGATAACCAGCCGATGACGCTGGTCACCAACACGGTGCGCAGCTTCACCCTCACCGGCACTGGCGGCCCGGACGCCATCCCCGCCCTGATCTGGTCGTTCGGGACGCTGGTCGTCATCTTCCCGCTGGCCCTGTGGTTGTATCGGCGACGCACCAGCCAGTAATCGAGGTCCGGCGCATCCGGGCATCGGAGTGGCAGGAGCTGCGCTCGCTGCGGCTCGAGGCCCTCCTGGATTCCCCGCTCTCGTACGGCTCCACCCACGAGCGGGAAGCCGAGCGTCCCGACGGCGACTGGCTGGAGCGAGCGACGGCGGGGGCGGCGGGCGAGGAGGAGGTTGCGTTCGTCGCTATCGCCCGCGTCCGATGGATCGGGATGGCGCGCGGACGCCTCGAACTGCCGCTGGCCCACCTGATTGGCGTGTATGTCACGCCCGGCTGGCGTCGCCTTGGCGTAGGTGACGCGGTGAGCCGGGAGGTCGTGGCGTGGGGCCGCGAACGAGGTGCCGGCGCCATGCTCCTGTCGGTCTCGGATTGGAACGACGGAGCCAGGAAGGTGTACGAGTCGATCGGCTTCGTGGGCACCGGCAAGCAACAGCCGCTGCCGTCTCATCCTTTAGTGACCGAGTTCGAGATGCGGCTTGAGCTCGACTAACTAGCGGCTGGTCAGCTCGTCGACCCACGCCTCGAGGCTCGGCGCAGCTCGACACGGGACGCCGCCTGGGTCACGCCCGCCGTCTGCCGGCGACCTGGACGAGCGGTCGCCGCCACAGGAACGCGCGTGCCGATAGGCCGGCCATGCGCTGGAGGAAGAGGGAGCGCAGCTGCTGGCGTGTCTCGCCGTCGAGGCCCGCGAAGAGCTCTCGATCGATCCAGTGCTCGAGCAGGTCGAGGTAGCCCTCAGGACTGAACCGATGCTCCAGCCAGACGTCACGGGCACGCACCTCGCGGAACCCGGCCCGCCGAAACTCCGCGGCCGCAGCTCGCGCCGACGAGTAGGGGTGGGCCTTGCGCTCGTCCTTGGGCGGGATGATCTGCAGGTCGTCGAGCGTGTCGGCGAAGAGGTCATCCGGCTCGTACCGCGGTTCGTCCGTTAACCAGGTGACGCACGCGAAGCGGCCGCCGGGGCGAAGGACGCGAAGGACCTCGCGCAACGCTGCCGCCCGGCTCGGCACAAGCTGGATCATGAACGACGAGACCGCCGCGTTGATACTCGCATCGCCGATCGGCATCCGGTCGGCGCTGGCGGTGACCGTCCGCAATCGGCTCGCTGCCTCCGTGGACCGCCGCCGCGCCGCATCGGCCGCGATGGCCAGCATCCGACTCGACGGGTCGACGGCAACCACCCGGATCGCGGGCCAGCGCTCGAGGGCGCTCAGGGCCAGGATTCCCGTCCCGCTCCCGACGTCGAGGAGATCGAATGACGCATCGGCGCCGGTCGGCATTTCGACCTCATCGAGCACCCTGACGGCTGCCGGGGCGATGATCGGGCCCCACCAGTCGCGGTAGGCATCTGCGATCGCGTCGTAGGCCCCTTCCGCCTCTTGAGCCTCCATGGACAGCCGCCCCCTATTGCCTGCCGGCCCGGCGTTTGCGCGGGAAGATCTCATCGTCGACGGCGTACATCGGCCGGCTCCCGTGCGTTGCTGGTCCACCTCGATGGAACTTGATCCTAGCGCTTGCACCGTCCGCGTCGGCGCTAACATTCCGGCCATGGATACGCCTCGGCCTTCGGTGCACATCCGCCGCGACCAGTTCCACCTCGCCTGGGACCGCTCGATCGAGCCGATCGCGACCGTCGCCAGTGGCGACGTGGTGGAGATCGATGCACTCGACGCCTCCGGCGGGCAGATCACCCGCGAGTCAGGCGTCGCGGATCTCGCGACCCTCGACTTCTCCCGGGTCGACCAGGTCAACGGGCCGATCGCGGTGGAGGGAGCCGAACCCGGCGACACGCTCGAAATCGAGCTGCTCGACTTCTCGCCTGCGGACTGGGGCTGGACGGCCAACATTCCCGGCTTCGGCCTGCTGGCGGACGATTTCCCTGAGGCGGCATTGAGCATCAGCCGCCTCTCCAACGGGATGGCCGACTTCATGCCGGGGGTCCACATCCCCCTCGCCCCGTTCTGCGGCGAGCTGGGGGTCGCGCCGCCCACCGCGGGCGCCCACTCGACGATCCCGCCCGACGTCTTCGGCGGCAACATGGATACCCGGCACCTGACCGCGGGGACGAAGCTGTTCCTGCCGGTCTTCGCTTCGGGTGGCCGCTTCTCCCTCGGCGACGGCCACGCGGCGCAGGGGGACGGCGAGGTGTGCGGCACCGCCATCGAGACGCCGATGCGCACCCAGGTGCGCCTCACCGTTCGCAAGGACCTGCACGTCACCGCCCCGGAGTTCCTGACCCCCGGACCGCTGGCGCACGGGACCAACACCGGCCCGTACTACGCCACCGACGGCGTCGGCCCCGACCTGATGACGGCGGCACGCGACGCGGTGCGGCGCATGATCGACTACCTCGGCCGCGAGCACGGCATGAACGCGATCGACGCCTATCTGCTGTGCAGTGTCGCCTGCGACCTGAAGATCAGCGAGATCGTGGACATGCCCAACTCGATCGTCACGTCCTACTGCCCGCTCTCGATCTTCGGCTAGTCGCTGGGGGAATCTCCTCCGTAGACGTCGCTCATCCGGTCCAGCGCCGCTCGGTTCATGGACCAAAGAACCGCGAAGATGACGATGCCGATCGCCATCCAGGCACCGACGATCGGTGCCGTGAATCTGAGCGAGTTCGTGTATGCAGGCAGCTCGACGTCGAAGAGTGGGATCGTCAATCCGCCGATCACCGACATCAAGGCCGGCACCATGGCCAGCACGCCGACGATCGGGATCACCAGGTGCTTGATCACGTTGAACTCGTCGCGTCGCTCGCGCAGGTAGAACCCGATGACCGCCAGGTTCACCGCCATGTACATGCCGGCGAAGAGGAGGCCGAGCATGGTTCCGATGAAGACGTAGATGTTGATCGGTCCAAGCCCCTCGAACGGATCGTCAGCCAGCACCAGGCCACCCGCCACAGCGACCAAGATGGCGACCAGGACCTGGGCGTGCACCGCGTTCACCGGAGTGCGATGCGTGGGGTGGACGGCAGCGAAGAACTTGGGCAGGAGGCCGCCACGAGCCATCGAGAAGATTGACCGCGTCGCAGCCGTGGCCCCCGAGTTGGCGTTGGCCAGCGAGCTGTTGATGATCGCAAAAACCACCAGGATTCCACCCAGCAAGCCGAGCGTCTCGGTCGCCATCCCTCCCCACGGATCGCCGCCGTTGAAGCCGTAGAAGTCAGCCATCTTGTCCGGGCCGAAATAGACCGTCGCGGCGTAATAGCAGAGGACGTAGAAGGCGCCCACGCCGACGGTTGACCAGATGACCGCCTTCGGGATCGTGCGCCTGGGATCTCGGGCCTCCTCCCCCAGCGGTGCGGCCGCCTCGAAGCCGATGAACGCCAGCAGGCAGAAGATCATTCCCTGGAAGGCGGGCTGAATCCCCTCTTTGCCGGGGATGAAGACGCTCAGCGTGTTCCTCGAGCCGGCACTGGCGATCAGGACGATGGAGACGAACACGAAGATGCCGATCTCGATCGCTCCCAGCACCACGCCGGTGCGGGTCGACAGCTGGACGCCGCTGTAGATCAGCCACCACAGCAGAAGGCCGCAAAAGACCGCCAGGTACACCCACAGGTAGGTGATCCCCTCACCGACGTGCAGGTAGACCTGCAGAAACGTCGCGCCGAAGAAGCCGAATGACGCAAGCAGGATGGGCGCCACTAGAGGTTCGGCGAGGGCGAAGGCCCACGCCATTAGCCAGCCGAAGAAGGGCCCAAGGCCACGTGCCACGTAGGTGTACATGCCACCCGCCGAGGGCAGATGCTTGGCGAGCTGGCCGATCGAATAGGCCGTGAAGAGGCAGGCGACCATCGCCAGCACCACGGCGAGCGGCGTCAGCCGACCCGCAAAGCCAGTTGCGGCGCCGATCGACAAGGCGACGGCCACGGCTGGCGCCATGTGGGTGATCGACTGAAAGAGGACCTCCGTGAGGCCAATGGCGTCGCGCTGAAGGCCTTCTCCAGCCGCGCCCCGGACGCTGGTTGCGCTCATGATCCCTCTCCTCCTCGTGCGCCGCTCGGATGCGGCCACCACATGGTATGGATGGACGTCAAGACATCCGCGCCAGGTGGCCGCCCATCAGGAGGGCCCAGACCGGGAGGACAATCGAGTAGCCGACACCGCTCGCATAGGTCCACGGATGGTCTAGGCCGCCCCGGAGCATGCCAACGGGCAGCGCGACGAACCCCAGGCCCGCTGCGAGACCGAACCAGCGGATGGCGTTGAGCCACGGGCCAGCCATCGGGCGCGACAGTATCATCCGCCGGATGCCTGAGAACGCCGAGCTGTCACCGACCGTGCGCCTGGCTCGCCACGACGAGACTGAGGCGATCGACGCCCTGATGAAGGCCTCTACCGCGGGGCTCTTCCCGGACTACTACGACGCGGCGCAGACCGCCGCATCCATTCGCTACATCGCCAGCGTCGACCACACCCTGATCGAGGACGCGACCTACTTCGTGATCGAGGTAGACGGCGAGCTGGTCGCATGCGGCGGATGGAGCCGGCGCGACAAGCTGTACACCGGCTCGGGAGACACAGCCGGCGACTCGCGCCTCCTCGACCCGGCCAGTGAGGCCGCGCGCGTGCGAGCCATGTTCGTGCGCCCCGACTGGACGCGGCGGGGACTCGGCACCCGCATCCTCGAGGCGTGCGAGGCTGCAGCGAGGTCAGAGGGGTTTCGGATGCTGGCCCTCGGAGCGACCCTGCCAGGCGTCCCGCTCTACGAACGGTTCGGGTTCCACGCGACCGGACACATGAAGGTGACCATGCCGGACGGCACGTCCGTCCCGGCGGTCGCGATGGAGATGGCGCTGCCGGAGCTCCAGGGCCTGCTATAGACGCATGGGCCCACCAGCGCTGGCGGGCCCATCGGCTCTGGACGAATAACCGCAGGTCAGGCGCGGAAGAAGAGGAACTGGTCCTGCATGCGACTCCCCTGCTCCGGCGTGGGTGACGCAGGCATCCCCCTAGACTCTGAGCATGCCGTCAGCCGACCTCGTATTCCTGGGAGCGACCGTCGAGACGATCACGCCCCACCCGGGTCCCCCACCTGACGGGGTGGCCGTCGCTAACGGCCGGATCGTGGCCGTTGGTAGCCGGGCCGAGGTCGAGCCGCTGATCGGCTCCGAAACCCGCACCATCCGGCTCGACGGCGAGACGCTTCTCCCCGGCTTCCAGGACGCCCACATCCATC
The DNA here is from genome assembly GCA_040005815.1 of Chloroflexota bacterium. Classification (GTDB taxonomy): domain Bacteria; phylum Chloroflexota; class Limnocylindria; order QHBO01; family QHBO01; genus CF-167. The sequence continues at coordinate 1,865 of JBDTYC010000065.1, read as the reverse complement.
CGGTGCAGGGCGAGCTGACGGTCATGCAGTGCAATCTCAACGACCTCGAGGCAGACCAGTTCGGCGCCGCGATCAAGGACTACGCCGCGCGGCACCCGGAGCGCGACTGGATCGTGGGCGCCGGCTGGACGGTCACCGACTTCCCCGACGCCACCCCGCGACGGGAGGCTCTGGACGCCCTGGTCCGCGACCGGCCGGCGTTCCTGTGGAGTCGCGACGGTCACTCCGCGTGGGTCAACTCTCGGGCGCTGGAGCTTGCCGGCATCACCGCCGCCACGGCGGACCCGGTCGGGGGGCGCATCGTGCGGGACCCGGACGGCTCACCCTGCGGCACGCTGCGCGAGGACGCTGTCCCCCTCGTGGGGGAGCTCGTCCCGCCTGCCTCTGCCGAGGAGCACGCTGCGGCGCTCGCGGCCGTCCAGCGACGCCTCCACGCGCTGGGCATCACCGCCTGGCAGGACGCATCGGTCTACAACCCGGTCGCCTGCGCACACCAGCTGGAGGCGTATCGGGTGGCAGCCGCGGCCGGGACGCTCCGGGCACGGGTCGTGGCGTCGTCGTTCTGGGATCCGCGCTTCGGCCTCGAGCAGGTCGAGGGTTTCCTGGAGCAGCGGGAGCGAGCAAGCGTCGGACGGCTCCAAGCAGGCACGGTCAAGATCTGGGTCGATGGAGTGGTCGAGGGGCTGACCGCCGCAATGCTCGACCCGTTCCTGGACGAGCGCGGCGAAGCAACCGACAACCGTGGCCTGGCGCTCGTGCCGCCTGAGCCGCTGCGCCAGGCGGTCATCGAGCTTGACCGGGCGGGGCTGCAGGTCCACCTGCACGCGATTGGCGACGCCGCGGTGCGAAGCTCGCTCGATGCCATCGAAGCCGCTCGCGCCGCCAACGGGCCCTCGGACCTGCGCCACCACATCGCGCACATCCAGGTGATCCATCCGGATGACATCCCCCGCTTCGCCGCGCTGGGCGCGACGGCGAACATGCAGCCGATCTGGGCCTGCCACGAGCCGACCATGGACGAGCGCACGATCCCCTTCCTGGGAGCACAGCGGACAGCCTGGCAGTACCCGTTCTCGAGCCTCGTGCGGCGCGGAGCGCGGCTGGCGGGCGGCAGCGACTGGCCGGTGACCAGCGCCAACCCGGTGCTCGAGATCGAGGTGGCGCTGACCCGCATCAGTCCCGACGCGCGCTCGAACCAACCGTTTCAGCCCCAGGAATGCCTGGATCTGGACGAGGCGCTCGCCGCGTTCACCATCGGCTCGGCCTACGTGAACCACCTGGATGCCGTGACCGGCTCGATCGAGGTCGGCAAGCTGGCCGACCTGGCCCTGCTCGACCGCAACCTTCGCGAGCTTGACCAGACGCCGATCGGAGAGGTCACGGTCCAGGGGACGTGGTTGGAGGGTCTCGAGGTCTTCGCCGCTCCGATCTGATCGAGCCGGACGCCCTGCTACCCTGCGCGACAGATGAGCCTCCCCGCCTGGCTCGGTCGTGCCTCGAAGTACCCGATCCACCCGTTCCTCGCGGCCGCCTTCCCGGTCGGCTCGTCCCTCCAGCCGACGCGCCTCGATCGCTCACCACGCGCCCAGGTGTGCGCGGAGGTCAATGACCGACCAATCGCCGATGGTGCCAGGTACGCCGCTCGGCCGCGGCATGCCTCGGCTGGCGGTCCCACCCCGTTGCTGACCCTTGCCATGGTCGTTGACGGCATTCGACAACCAGCCGATGATTCATGGGGTGAGCCAAATGCACACGCGCGGCACCGGGGTGGCCATCGCCGCAATCGCATGCGTCTTGAGTGCCTGCGCGTCGGATGGCGCATCCTCGGTCACGAATTCGCCAGCAGATTCGCGGCTGGTGTCGGC
>JBDTYC010000064.1:0-7694 GCA_040005815.1 Chloroflexota bacterium | reverse complement strand
CGTCAAGCTGCTCGCCACCATCAGCCTGGTGCTCGCGCCGCTCTTCATCCGCTAGTCACTGTACGAGCACGGGGGTGCCGTGGAACTCGTCTTCCAGGCCGCGCTGATCGGGCTCCTGCAGGGGCTGACCGAGTTCATCCCGGTCAGCTCCAGCGCGCACCTCGAGCTGGCCCCGTGGATCTTGGGCTGGCCGTCGGACGGACTGCTGGGGAGCCTCTCGTTCGACGTCTTCCTGCACCTGGGCACCCTGCTGGCACTGCTCGGCTACTTCGGCGGCGATTGGCTGCGCCTCCTGGGCGCGGCGCTGACGAGCATCCGCGAGCGCCGCCTCGGTGACGATCCCGACCGTCGCCTCGCATGGCTCCTGATCCTCGCCACGATGCCGGCGGCGCTCATCGGCTTCGTTGGCGAGGACCTCATCAATCGCGCTCTCCATGCCGATACCGACCAGGTCCGCCTGGCGATCGCCGGCTTCGTGGTGGTCGGGGCGGTCGCACTGTGGCTCGCGGACCGGTTCGGCTCGCGGCGGCGCGAGGTCGATAAGCTCAGCCTGCCGGGCGCGGTCACGATCGGGCTCAGCCAGGCGCTCGCCCTGCTGCCGGGGATCAGCCGCTCGGGCGCGACCATCAGCGCCGGCCTGGCGCTGGGCCTGACGCGGGAATCTGCCGCGCGCTTCAGCTTCCTGCTCGCCACGCCGATCACCTTTGGGGCGGGACTCTACGGCTCGCGTAAGCTCCTCGACGTCAGCCACAGCGGCATCGAGTGGCTGGCGATCGCCGCCGGATTCGCGGCCGCGGCGATTTCGGGGATGCTCGCGATCGGCTTCATGCTGTCGTGGCTGCGGACCCGCTCTGTCACCGTCTTCAGCGTGTATCGGCTCCTATTCGCGGGGCTCATCGTCGTGCTGGTCCTGACTGGCCGCTGAGGTCGATTCGAGGCTCGAAACCGCTTTCGCCGACCTTTGACACCGCCCAGCGGCGGCCCTACAATCCGGCGACGCTGGCCCACCCAATCAGGGAGAGTCGGGGTACACCTGGCCGACGGCCAGCTTCAGGAACGCCACCCGAATGGGGCCGGCGGGACCTGGAGCATTTTTTGTTAGTGGATGACCATGAATAACAAGCCCGTCTATCTCACCGCCGAAGGGCTCGCCAAACTCAAGGTGGAGCTCGTCCACCTCATCACCATCGAGCGCCCGCGCGTCGCCGCGCGCATCCACGACGCGAAGCTGGATGGCGACATCAGCGAGAACGCCGAGTACGAGGATGCGAAGCAGGAGCAGTCGTTCCTGGAGGGCCGGATCGGGACCCTCGAGGGGCAGCTGAAGAACGCCGAGGTCATCGCTAAGACGAATGGCGACAAGGTGGGGATCGGCTCGAAGGTGGTCATCAAGGGCGACGACGGCCAGGAAACCTTCACGATCGTCGGCTCGGCCGAGGCGGCACCGCGCGAGGGTCGAATCAGCAACGAATCGCCGGTCGGCGCCGCGCTGATGGGCCATAAGAAGGGCGACACGGTCGTCGTCGACGCTCCGGCCGGGGAAGTCACCTTCACGGTCGTTAGCATCCACTAGCCGCGCCCCAAGACGTGTTCTGGGCCGACGAGCTTGCGGCGCGCCTGACCGGGCCGCAGGTCGTCAATGACTCGAAGACCCCCTCCGGGACGGTTCACGTGGGGAGCCTGCGCGGCCCCGTGATCCTGGACGTCATCGTGCGGGCGCTGCGCGCCCACGAGCTGCCGACGACCCTGCTGTACGGGGTGGACGACCTCGACCCGATGGACGCCCAGGCGATGCTCACGCCGGACGCCACCGAGCGCTGGATGGGAGCTCCGCTCGCCAACGTCCCGGATCCGGCGGGGGATTGCCACCCGTCCTACGCGCGTCACTTCGCCGCGCTCTTCATCGACACCTTCAGCGGCCTGGGGATCCACCCGGACCGCTACTACTGGATGAGCGAGATCTACGCCACCGGGCAGGTCGACCCATTCATCCGCACCGCGCTGGATCGCGCGGAGGTGGTGCGGGACATCTATCGGCGGGTCAGCCGCGTCGAACGCCCGGACGGCTGGCTGCCGGTGCACGTCATCTGCCCGACCTGCGGGAGAGTGGGGACCACCCTCGCCCGCGACTGGGACGGGGAGACGGTCGCCTTCGACTGCCTCCCGGACCTGGTGACCTGGGCCAGCGGCTGCTCGACCAGCGGCCGCATCGCGCCCTTCGGCGGCGCGGCGAAGCTGCCCTGGAACCTCGACTGGGCGGTGCAGTGGAGCATGTTCGGCGTCACGATCGAGCCCTGCGGCAAGGACCTGGCGACCGCAGGCGGCTCCCGTGATCGATCCGATGCGATCGCCCGCGAGGTCTTCGACCGAGAGCCGCCCCTCAACCTCGCGTACGAGTTCCTGAACATCGGCGGACGGAAGATGAGCAGCAGCAAGGGCCGGGGAGCAGCCGCGCACGAGATCGCGGAGGTCGTTCCGGCTGAGCAGCTGCGCCTGCTGATGGTGCGCCCACGCCCGAACCATGCGATCGAGTTCGATCCCGACGGGACTGATGCCATTCCGCGTCTCTTCGACGAGTCGGATCGCATCGCCGCGGCCAGCGCCGGGATCGAGGTCAAGGGCGACCTGCCCCCAGACCACCAGCGGGTGTTCGCCGCGTCCCTGGTCGACCCTGCTGCCGACATCCAGGCTGCGGGGTCGGCCTACCGGCCGCCGTTCGCGCATCTGGCCCTCCTGCTGCAGGTGCCGGGCGTGGACGTCGCGGCCCGGATGGAAGCTGAGAAGGGCGCGCCCCTCACTGAGTCCGAGCAGCAGCTGATCGAGCTGCGCACCGACGCGGCGCGAGCCTGGCTCGAGGGGTACGCGCCCGAACGATCCCGGATGCAGGTGCAGCGTGCGTCCCTCCCTCCCGCCGCTGCCCAGCTGGACGGGGACCAGCGAAAGGCCCTGGCCGGCCTGGCGGCGACGCTGCCGCCGGCCGATGCGTGGGACGGCGAGTCCCTCCAGGCGGCGATCTTCGAGGCCGCACGCACGGCCGGCATTCCGGCTGGCCGCATCTTCGCCGCCCTGTACCTCGCCTTCCTCGGCCAGCCGAGCGGCCCGCGCGCCGGGTGGCTGCTCGCCTCGCTGCCCCCGGACTTCGTTGCCGAGCGGCTCCGGGAGGCCGCCGAGCCCGATACGCTCATCACATGATCTCGCTCCAGCTCATCCGCGACGATCCCGACGGGGTGAAGCGCGCGATCGCCCGGAAGGGCGAGGCGACCGAGGCGGTCGACCGGCTGGTGGCCGCAGATGTGCGACGCCGCGAGGTGGAGGCCGAGGCCAACGACCTTCGCGCCGAGCGGAACAACGGCAACCGCGAGCTCGGTGAGCTGATGCGCAACGGCCGGCGCGACGAAGCCGATGTCCTCAAGGCGCGCATGGCGCCGCTCTCGAAGCGGATCGACGCCATCATTGGGGAGCTCGGGGAGCTGCAGACGGCGATCGAGGCTGACCTGCTGCTGATCCCAAACTTGCCGCACGCCAGCGTCCCGGAAGGTGCGAGCGCCAATGACAACCCGGTGATCCGCTCGTGGGGTGAGCCCGCCACCGCAGGCAGCTCGCCGCCTCACTGGGAGATCGGGGAGAGGCTCGGCCTCTTCGACCTCGAACGCGGTGCGAAGGTCGCCGGATCCGGATTCATCCTGTACACGGGTGCGGGCGCGCGCCTGCAGCGCGCCCTCATCGGCCTCATGCTCGAGCTCGCCGAGCGACATGGCTATCGCGAGGTCTGGTCGCCCATCCTCGTCAACGCCGCCTCCGCTCGGGGAACCGGTCAGCTGCCGGACAAGGAGGGGCAGATGTACGTCGTGGAGCGCGACGACCTGTATCTGATCCCCACCGCCGAGGTGCCCGTCACCAACCTCTACCGCGACGAGATCCTGCCCGGCCATGACCTGCCGATCTATCACGCCGCATACACGCCATGCTTCCGGCGCGAGGCGGGTGCGGCTGGCAAGGACACCCGCGGCCTCCTTCGCGTCCATCAGTTCGACAAGGTCGAGATGGTCAAGTTCGTGCAGCCAGAGACGAGCTGGGACGAGCTCGAGACCCTGACCCGCAACGCAGAGGAGGTGCTCGAAGCGCTCGAGCTCCCGTATCGGACGGTCGAGCGCTGCACCGCCGACCTGGGCTTCGCTCCCGCCAAGGGCTACGACCTTGAGGCCTGGTCGCCCGGGGTGGGGAAGTGGCTGGAGGTCAGCTCCTGCTCCAACTACACGGACTTCCAGGCACGCCGCATGAACCTCCGCTACCGGGCCTCAGCCGATGCCCGCCCCGAGCTGCTCCACACACTGAACGGCTCGGCCCTCGGCATGTCACGCACCTACGCCGCGCTGCTGGAGACGCACCTCCAGCCAGACGGCTCGATCCGGATCCCCGCAGCCGTCCAGCCACACTTCGGCGCCGCCACGATCGCCTGACGCCGCTTCAGCCGCCGCGCGCCGGCTCGAGCACGAAGATCGGGATGAGGCGGGTGGTTCGGCGCCGATAGCTCTCATACAGCGGGAAGGCTGCCGCAACCAGCCGCCACAGCCGATCGCGCTCCTCGCCCGCCACCTCGTAGGCCCGTACCGCCCATTCCTCGTCGTCCCGGGTGACGATGGCGCGAGGATCGGCGCGCAGGTTGCCCGCCCAGGCCGGATCCTTTGCCGTCCCCCCACGTGAGCCGACGATGACGAGCCGGTCCCGGTCGTCGAAGGCGAAGAGCGGCACCTTACGCGGCTCGCCGGACTTCCGTCCGGTCGTGGTCAGTGCGATCAGCACCTACCGACCCTCCGCAAGCCGCAGCACCACCTCTTTGAGCAGGTCGTCATTCGTTCCGGCGCGCATCCGCTAGTCGGCCGTGGTGAGCGCCTCGAGCTCCCCCCGGAGGGCGACCAGGTCGGGGTCCTCCCTGGCGAACTCGGCGAGGTCGGGGCGGATCCCGAACGCAGTGCGCAGGAGTGGTTGCGCGCGATCGAGCCGCCCCGCGACGGCGTGGGCGCAGGCCACGTTGTAGAGGCCGACCCCGCGATCGCGATCGGAGAGAGGCGCTTTCATCAGCTGCCGCTGGTGCTCGTCCAGGAAGGCCACTACGCGGTCGACGTCCACCCCGATGCCGGCATCCGAGAGCCAGATGAAGTGCGTTGTGGCATGTGAGGCGCTGTTGCCGTAGATCTGGCCGACCATTCCCTCGGTCGCCGTGAGCAACGCCGGCCCGGCCGCGCGGATATCGCCGATCAGGTGCGCGCTGATCTCGTCCGCCTCGTGCGAGATCTCGTCCCAAGACCAGTCGGCTCGCAGGGTCTGGAGCTCCGCGTTGCGCTCGTCGGTCTCAGTTGCATCGGCGGCCACTTGCTCGCCTCTGACGGCCGCCTGGATCCGCTCGGATTGGATCTTCTTCCACGCGGTCAGGTGCGCCTGGTGGTCCTTGGGCGACCAGTCGCCGGGGCGCATCGGCCGGTCGCGAACCTCCGGGTCGAGCGCGCCGAACACATCCCGCTCGGCCGCGCGCATCGCTTCCACCTGTTCGACAAGGGCCGCCACGAGCGGCTCATCGGTCATCGTCGTCATCACTCCTCCGCTCGTCGGTGCCGGTCAGCTTCAGATTAGCGGGCGTCGAGCTTCAGGGGGTCGAACGCAAGAACGAGCCGTTGGTCGCAACGGAACCCAGCCGGTCGGACCCTTGGTGGCGAAACGCGCCGGGATAGGCTGTCGGCATGCAGATCGTGAGCTTCGACGAGGCTGTTGCCTCGATCCGGGACGGGCAGACCATCTTCATCCATGGCGGAGCCGCGACCCCAACGGGTCTGCTCGCCGCGTTGGCAGCGCGGGCACCACAACTGAGCGGGGTCACCACGGTTGGGCTGCACCTGGACGGCCCTTGCCCCCACCTGGACCCGGCCCTGGCCGGGCACGTGCGACACCGGGCGCTCTTCATCGGACCGAATGCGCGCGACGCGGTGAACGAGGGGCGCGCTGACTACGTGCCGATCTTCCTCTCCGACATCCCGCTTCTCTTCAGCCGCGGGATCCTGCCCCTGGATGCCGTCTTCATCAACGTGAGTCCACCCGACTCGCACGGATTCTGCTCACTCGGCACCAGCATTGATGCGACCCTCGCCGCGGTCCGAAGCGCGAAGACAGTCATCGCGCAGATCAATCCCGCGATGCCACGGACCCTCGGCGACAGCTTCGTCCACATGGACCAGATCGATCTCGCCGTCGAAGTCAACGAGCCGCCGCATGAGCACCCGGTGGAGCTCATCGGAGAGGTCGAGCGCCAGATCGGTGGCCATGTCGCGGAGCTGGTGCCAGATGGCGCAACGCTGCAGCTCGGCATCGGGGCCATCCCCGCCGCGGTTGGGGGTGCCCTCCTCGGAAAGCGCGACCTGGGCATCCACACCGAGCTCTTCAACGACACCGTGGTCGACCTGGTCGAGGCAGGGGCGGTGACCGGGGCGGCCAAGGAGATCAACCGCGGAAAGATCGTCTCGGCCTTTGTCATGGGAACACAGCGCCTGTATCGGTTCATCGACGACAACCCGATGGTTGAGATGCGCCCGGTCGACTACACCAACGACACGGCGGTCATCCGCCGCTTCCGGCGCATGGTGGCCGTCAACTCGGCCATCGAGGTCGACCTCTCCGGCCAGGTGGTCGCGGACTCAATCGGTCGCCGCCTGTACTCAGGCGTCGGCGGTCAGATGGACTTCATCCGCGGCGCCGCGTTGGCAGAGGAAGGGCGGGCGATCATCGCCCTCCCCTCCACCGCAGGCGGTGGCTCCGCATCCCGCATCGTGGCCAGCCTGCGTGAGGGCGCCGGGGTAGTGACGACGCGCGCCCATGTCCGCACCATCGTCACCGAGTGGGGGGTTGCCGAGCTGTTCGGCGCCTCGATGGCTGAGCGCGCTCGGGCGCTGATCGCCATCGCCCACCCCGACTTCCGCGACGAGCTGAGGCTCGCAGCTCGGAGCCTGCACCTGGACGACTAGGTCCCCGGCCTGATCAGGCCCCGGCTTTGCTCGACGGCACCGATGTCCACCTCAGCATCGGGCGGGGCCCGTTACCATCTGGGGCAGCCACAGGTGCGCATAAGCGCCTGAGAGTTCGCAGCCCCCTGGCGTCCGAGGTGCCTCCTTCGAGTCCAGGAGGGTCTTGACCCCCAACCGAGACCTGTCGCCAACTGTTTCGCTTCGCGGGACTTTGAGAGGCCTGATCGAAGCGGCCCACGTTTATCTGGAAAGTCGGCGGCGGACGCTGCGGGCGGCGAGCAGTGCGCCGAGGCTTACACTTGCGACAGCCACTCGTCAGTCAATACGAAGGGAGCTAGGGAGGTGGTCACCACGCGAACCGGCCAGCGACTCAATGGCTTGGATGTGGAGGAGCTGCGGGAGTACATCGACTCCGTGACGGCCGATGCCGCCCAGGCTGACCGTGATCCAATGGTCACCGCCCGCTGGGTCGGCGGCAACCGAGCCGAAGTGACGTCGACCCTCGGGGGGCCGCCGCTCTACATGGGCGGCGACCACGACCCGAGCGCGATGGGGGTCCTGCTGCGGGCCCTCGCGGCGTGCGACATCGAGGTCGTCGTGACGCGCGCGACGCTGCTCGGGATCGAGATCGAGGACCTGACGATCGAGGCCAAAGGCCACTTCAACGTCGCTCGCTACATA
>JBDTYC010000063.1:0-7702 GCA_040005815.1 Chloroflexota bacterium | reverse complement strand
GCCGACCGGGCACCAGCACGGCTGATTCGCCCTTCGTAACCGGGGCTATCATTCGCAGTCCACGTTCCCTACAGGAGGAGTCCCGTGAGCGATCACCCCAACGCCGCCATGGTTCGCAAGATGTCCGAGAGCTTCAACAGCGGCAACGTCCAGGACATGGTCGACATGCTCTCCGACGACATCGAGTGGCACGAGATCGGCCGCGCCGAGCCAATCAGGGGCAAGGCTGCGCTGGCCGAGCGCTTCGGCATGGGCAGCAACACGCCTCCCCCGTACGAGATCACGGGTGAGTCACATGACGTGATCGCCAACGACGATCACACCATCGTCCTGGCCAAGGCGCACGCCACGAAGGACGGGCGGAGCTTCGATTACAAGGTCGCCGAGATCTATCACATGAAGGACGGAAAGATCACTGCGCGCTGGGCGTTCTCGGACGACACCGCGGCAATCAACGAGTTCTTCGGCGGCGAGTGACCATCGCCCAGCCGCGAGGCGTGGCCTGGGCCGCGCTCTCGCTCGTCTTCTTCGTCGCCGTGCTCTTCGCGATCTTGCCCGTCATCACCGCCATGCAGCTGGTGTGAGCCGCGCCGCATCTCGTTGAGATGGCGGTCTGGTCTCCGCTCTGGGGGATACTGGCGGTGCTCGGCGTGCTGGTGGCGGCTCAGCTCGCCCTCGGCGCGTGGCTCAGGCCGTCGCCGATGGCGATGGGCATCGCCGTTGGGATCGGCCTCTCCTCGGTGGTGAACGTCGTTCTCCAACGGTGGGAGATGACCCGATTCGGGATCACCGAGCCGGAGCTCGTCGGGCCGACAGCAGGACTGTTCGCGGTCCTGATCGGCCCTGCGTAGCCGGCTTTGGGGCGTTCATCGCACCGAGGCGGGTAATTGGGTGGCCGCTGGCAGCGGTGGCCGTGGGGTTAGTGGGTGTGGTGGTCATCGTCGTGAGCAGCATCCCCGGTTTGGCGGACGGGATTGCCCATGAGAGTTGGCCGTTGGCGATCTGGGTCGGCTTGTCGGGCGCCTACGCCCTGATCGTCGCCGGCCTCGTCGCTCGCCGAGCACTCAGCCGGTCGCCAGAGGCGCTGGACTCCTAGACGAGGCGACGGTCCGAGGCCCAGCGCGTCAGCTCGTAGCGGTTCGAGAGCTGGAGCTTGCGGAGCACGGCGGAGACGTGCGTCTCCACTGTCTTGACGCTGATGTGCAGCTCCGAGGCGACCTCCTTGTAGGTATAGCCGCGCGCGATGAAGCGCAGTGTCTCGCGCTCCCGGGCGGTCAGGAGGTCGAGCTCCGGGTCGATCGGCTGGTCGGACTCGGTCGCGAACGCATCGAGCACGAATCCGGCGAGGCGCGGCGAAAAGACCACATCCCCGTCGTGAACGCGCTGGACGGCGGCGACCAGCTCATCGGCCGAGATGGATTTGGTGACGTAGCCACGGGCTCCGGCTCGGATGATCCCGATGACATCCTCGGCCGCATCTGACACCGACAGTGCCAGGAACTGCGCCTTCGAGCCCGCCGCGCGCACCCCCTCGATCACGCCGCGACCGCCCCCAGCGGGCATATGCACGTCGAGAAGGACGACCTCCGGGTCGGCCTCGACGATCCCGGCCACGGCATCCTCCACCGTCCCGGCATCGCCGACGATCCGGCAGCTGCGGCTCAGCTCCAAGCGCACACCGGAGCGGAAGAGCTCGTGGTCGTCCACCACGAAAACGCTGACGGCCGAGGCGACTCGGGTCGGCGCGGTCATGCGGCCTTCCGGGGGAGCCGCATCACGATCTCGGTCCCGGCGCCCGGGCGGCTGTTGACCACCGCGCTGCCACCGTGGCGCTCCATGCGGCCGACGATTGAGTCGGCAATCCCACGCCGGTCAACCGCGACGCCGTCAGGGTCGAAGCCGGTGCCGTGGTCGCGGACGTACGCGCTGATGGCGTCGTCCTCGACCTCCACATAGACCGATACCTCCGTCGAGCCTGAGTGCCGCGCGGCGTTGAGGGTGGCCTCGCCGACCGCAGAGACGAGGGCTCGGGCGCGCTCGTCGAGGTCGGCGTCGCCGACGACGATCGCCTCCACCTTGGCGTGCTGGTCGCGCTCCACCCGCCCGGCCATGGCGTCGATGGCATCGCGCAACCGAGCGCCCGCGAGCGCGGGCGCTCGGCCGTACAGCCAGGCACGGAGCTCCCGCTCCTGGGTTCGCGCCAGGGTCACCATCTCGCGCTGCTCCGGCGAGCGCTGGATCAGCGCCAGGGTCTGCAGCACGGAGTCATGCAGATGCGCAGCCATCTCGGCGCGTGCCTCGGTTCGGACGCGCTGGCTGCGCTCCTCGATCAGCTCGCGGCCCATGCTCCATGCCCACGGCCCAAGGATCAACCCGAGGCCTCCGATCGCCACGAAGACCGCCAGCAGCGTGCTGCCCGCCGCCCGCAATGACGTGTTGGCCACGAGGAAGACGACCATGGCTCCCAGGATGAGCAGTGACCCGACCAGCATCCGCGAGCTGAAGACGCGGCCGGTACGGGCTGCGTCAAGCGGCCAACGCGCGGCGCGCTCCTCTCCGGATCGGGCCCACAAGATGGCGAAGCCGATGGCGGCGAGGGTGACCGGCCACGCGAGCTCCTCCCCGAACCAGAACCCGGTAACGAGCAACAGGAGCAGGACGCCGGCCAGGATCAACGCCGCACCAAGCGCCTGGCCGAGGGTGGGACGGATCAGGATGCGAGCTCGGCGCTGACCAGCGCTCTCGAGCGCCTCCTCGGGGGCCAGCAGCCAGGCCAGGAGATAGACAACAAGCCCGAAGCCAAGCGCCATGGTCAGGACGACGAAGGCGATCCGCACCACCACCGGCTCGATCCCCAGGTGGTGGCCGATGCCGGCCGCCACACCCCCGATGATGCGGTCGCTCCGGCTGCGTTCCAGCCGCGGGCGCGGCGCGGCGGAGACCTCGCTGACCGGTCGAACGCCTACCTGCGCCATGCCGGCATGTTCGCACACGCCTGGGCGTAGGACGATCGGGGATGACCCTGAGCCGATGATTCAATGGACCAGGGTTGTTTAAGGGTGTTCCCCGATGGGCGAGCCGCCCGTCACGGCTGAAGATGACGGCCATGACAAGCCAGCGCTCGGAACGTAGCGATGCCCCGCCACGACTCCTGCGACGCAGGATCAGCAATCGCGTCCTGGGGGGCGTGGCCGGCGGCCTCGGCGACTACTTCAACATCGATCCGCTTCTGATTCGGATCGCGTTCGTCGGGCTCATGATCTTCGGCGGCGCCGGATTGGTGCTGTACGTTGCGGCCTGGCTGCTGATCCCCGCCGATGGCCACGAGACGTCGGGTGTCGAGGGCTTTTTCGCTCGTCTCGGCCTGACCCCGCAACGCCTTGGCTGGCTCGCGCTGGTCGTCGTCGTCCTGATCCTCATCTCCAACATGCCGGTCGGCGGACCGCTCGACGGCTCCGGGAGCGTCTTCATCGGGCCGTTGCCGGGACTCGACCCAGCGGCGCTGTGGGCGCTGGCGATCATCGTGACCGGCATCGTCCTCCTTCGCCGTCGCGACAACACCCCCGCCACTTCCACCGTCGCAGCATCCGTGACCGCCATGGAGCAGCCTGCCGCGCCGGTTGCGAAGGATGCATCTCGTCCACGCTCGCCATTGGCCTGGTACGTCTCTGCGGCCGTGCTGTTTGCGGTCGGGCTGCTCGCGGTCATCAGCCAGGTCGCCGGGCGCGAGGTCTCTCCCGGCCAGTTCTTCGGCGCGGCACTCGTTGTGCTGGGCATCGGCCTGGTGGTCGGCGCCTGGTGGGGGCGAGCCAGGATCCTCATCCTACTGGCGATCCTCGTGGCACCGATGGGGATCGTGACCAGCTTCGTCACCGCCCCGCTGGAGGGCGGAGTTGGGGACCAGACCTTCTCACCGATCACCGCCGCCGAGCTGCGGCCTGAGTACCGCTCCCTCGGCGGCCGGCTGACCCTCGACCTCAGCGCACTGATCACGAGCCCGCGCGAGGTTCACATCGCCGCCAGCGTGGCGGTCGGCCAGCTGCAGGTCGTCCTTCCCGAGGGCGCTTCGCTCGAGATCCGGACGCACGTCGGCGCCGGCGACACGCTCATCTTCGGCTCGCAGGACGTGGGCACCAGCCTGGAAAGCACCTTCGTACGGCGGCACCTGAACCGGACGACCTACATCCTCGACCTTGAAGCAGGGATCGGCGAGGTCTACGTACGCACCGTAGGGAGAACCTGATGGAACGTCATGGCGCCGACCTGTTCTCGCTGCTGTCCGGGTTGCTGACACTTGGACTTGGCCTGCTGCTCCTCTCGGGGGGTGTCAGCCAGGTACCGATGGAGTGGGTGGGACCCGCCGTCGCGATTGGCGTTGGGATCCTGATCGTGGTTGCAGCCAGACCCAAGCGAGACACGGACATGAATGCCGCCTCCGCGACCAACGAGGTATGAGCGCGGCGCCGATGCTCGAAACGCGATCGCGGGCGGACTGGGGCTCGTCGGAGGCGGGCTGGCGATGCTGGTGGTGACACGGAGGCGGCCCTAGCGGTCCAACGGGTAGAGTCGCCGCATGACGTCCTCCCCCGTCAGGAACGACCCGGCGCGAGCGGTCGAGCGGACCTACCTGATCCTGACCCTGCTGACCACGCTGGCATCGTCATTCATCTGGGGGATCAACACGATCTTCCTGCTGGATGCGGGGTTGAGCAACGTCGAGGCCTTCGCCGCGAACGCCTTCTTCACGGTGGGGATGGTGATCTTCGAGATCCCGACCGGCGTTGTGGCGGATACCCGCGGCCGCCAGCTCTCGTACGTACTCGGCGCGGGCACGCTGCTCGTCGCCACGCTCCTCTACTACGTGATGTGGCAGATCCACGCGGAACTGTGGGGCTGGGCGATCGCCTCGATCCTGCTGGGTCTGGGCTTCACCTTCTTCTCCGGCGCCACGGAGGCGTGGCTGGTCGACGCGTTGACCGCGACCGGCTTCCAGGGCCACCTGGACCACGTCTTCGGGCGAGCGCAGACCGTCGGCGGCGCGGCGATGCTTGGAGGCACCGTGGCCGGCGGCCTCATCGCGCAGGTCACGAATCTTGGCGTCCCGTACCTGATCCGGGCCGCCATGCTGGGCGTGACTCTGGTGGTGGCGCTGCGCTTCATGCGCGACATCGGCTTCTCGCCAGATCGCGATGCCAGCCCGTTGAAGGCAGTGCGCAACGTGCTGAAGGGCTCGATCGACGGCGGACTACGCAACCCTCCCGTGCGCTGGCTGATGCTGGCAGCCCCGTTCACCGCTGGCACAGGCATCTACGTCTTCTACGCCGCCCAGCCATACCTGCTCGAGCTGTACGGGGACCCGAACGCGTACAGCATCGCGGGCCTGGCCGCGGCGATCTTCGCCGGCGTGCAGATCGGCGGCGGCCTGCTGGTGCCGCACGTGCGGCGGCTCTTCGGCAGACGGACCGACGCGCTCCTCATCGGCGGCGTATTGGGCGTGTCCATCCTCGCGATCCTGGGACTGAAGCCAAGCTTCGTGGTGGCGCTGACGCTACTGGCCATCTGGGCTGCGGTCGGCGCGGTGACGCGGCCGCTGCGCCAGACGTTCCTCAACGGCGTCATCCCGTCCGAGCAGCGCGCCACCGTGCTCTCGTTCGACTCCCTGATGGGATCGGCCGGCGGCGTCTTCGCCCAGCCGGTGCTCGGCCGGGTTGCGGATGTCAGTGGTTACGCCGCGTCGTACGTGATCTCCGCCGCCGTGCAGGTCGTCGCCCTGCCACTGGTCTTGCTGGCGCGACGCGAGAAGTCACCCTCGGACCCGATCACCGACGAGAGGGTGATTGGGTCAGCCTGAGCGGGCGCCTAGGAGAGGGGGATCTCGTAGGTCGTGGTGAGGAAGCTGGGCGCGTAGACAAGGGTGAGATCTGCATTCATGTCCGCCGGGATCTCGAAGGTCACGAAGCCTGCGTAGTTGTGGTTCGGCTCGAGGCCGTCCAGGAACGAGAGGCGAGGCGACCGACCCAGGATCTGATCGTAGACGTTGCCGTCTCCGTCCTTGAGGGAGAAGTCCTCGGAGGCGAACGATGTGGTCGTGATCGCATCGATCCGGATGTTGACGGTGATATAGACGTTCCCGGCGGCGGGCTTCAACTGGTCGGTACCAGCCCACTGCTCGGCGAGCGTGACGGTCACGTACTGCTGGTCCCCGACGAGAACCTGCACCCCAACGCCAGGTGTCGGCTCAGGGGTGTTGGTGGGCTCAGGCGTCGCGGTCGGCGCCTCGCTGGCCGCCGCAGAGGCCGGTGCGGTGGCAGGCTCGCTCCGGCTGGGTGTCGTGGTTGCTGCCGCGTTGCACGCGGCAAGCACGAGCAGGAGGGCGGTCAGCAGCAGGACGTGGCGGATCGGATGCATGTGAGCCTCTGAAGGGGAAGCCCACGGTAACAGGTCGCGCCGGGAGAGCGACCTGACCCGGCGGGCGCGGACGGCCGCGAGAGCGGGCGAGTCATCACCCTTCATCGGCGGCCAGCCGTGCTTCGACAACCGACGTTGACCCTTGCGGCGGGGACCCGGGAGAGCGCATAGTCCGCGCACCAGCCCGCGTTCGCGAGCGCACACGAGAGGAGGAACGAGTAGTGCAGATCGGCATTGCTGTCCCTCCCGGCCGCCCGGGGTAACGCCTCCAGCCTCTGCCTGAGACTCGTTGGCGCTCCTGATCGGCCGGGATTCCATCATCCCGACCCCGTCTTCAGGAGCGCTTTTCGTGCATTCCACGTCATTCCCAGCGCGCGCATCTTTCGGGTGGCCTCAGGGCGAGCCATACGAGGACCACCCGCGGGGCACCCTTAAATCCGGCAAGGAGGCCGAGATCTTCCTGGTGGAGCGTCGCTTCGCCAGCGGGTCGAGGCTGCTCGCCCACAAGCGATACCGGCCGCGCTACCCCCGCAAGGGACAGCTCCGCGCCGAGGGCTTCTCCAACTCCACCGCATACCGAGGCGACTCGATCTACAAGGCCGGCTGGTTCCTACCCACCCGCGACAAACGGGCCGTGATGGGCGGCAGCCAGTACGGGCATGAGCTGGCCGGCCGGCTCTGGCCGATACAGGAGTGGACGATGCTGTCCCGTGCCTGGGACGCGGGCGCATCGGTTCCCTACCCGGTCGAGCAGACCGACCACGGGCTGATGATGGAATTCATCGGTGATGACCTGCAGGCCGCGCCCAAGCTCGGCCAGGCCCGGCTGTCTCCATCTGAGCTCGCGTCGGCCTGGGACCAGCTCCTGGCAAGCCTCCGCATTTTGACCGCTGCTGGCCTGGTACACGCCGACCTGTCGGCCTACAACCTGCTCTGGTGGGAGGGCCGGCTGGTGCTGATCGACCTGCCGCAGGCGGTCGAGTTCACCACCAACACCGATGCCTACGACCTGCTGCACCGCGACCTGGCAAACGTGGGCGACTGGTTCAACCGGCACGGCTCCGCGGTGGACGTGGAGGCGGTCTACGCGGACCTCATGACGCTGGCCTGGTGACAGCCGCCTGCGGGCCACCTACTCGCCGAGTCGGTGAGGAGTGCTGGGCGAGCACATGGACCCCTATCTCGGGCGCTCCGAGTGGAGCCCTTCGGTCGAAGGGCTCCACTCAATGATCGACCGAGGATCCCTAGTTTTGCGGGCAGCCCGGATTGGGCTTATCGATCTTCAAGGCAGTCG
>JBDTYC010000062.1:0-7711 GCA_040005815.1 Chloroflexota bacterium | reverse complement strand
CTTGTACGGCTGTCTGGACCAGTTATGTCCGCTCTGGGCTCAGCAACGGGACGGCGCCTCGCAGGCGAGCTCCACAAGCTGGGCAGAAGCGGAAGTCCGGCTGCACCCACGTGCTGCAGTCATCGCAGCGCGCCGGCGGGAGAGCGCGGACCCCGGCGAGGAGCGCCGTCATCGCTGCCCGGGCCGTCCGTCCCAGCTCCTTGCTGCCCCGCGGGGCGGCGACCGGACGGGGAGCCGGCTGCGCAGCGCCCGGTTGCGGGTGGGCTACCGCCGCCTGCCGCAGGTAGGCGAGGCGGGCATGGTCGTATTCGGCGCGGGAGCGGAGGTCCATCAGGACCGAGCGGACGGCGTTGACGACCTGCATCTCCTCGGTCGCGCGCTGCGAGGCGTTGCGATCGGGGTGGAAGGCACGCGCCAGCCGGCGGCAGGCGGACACGATTTCGGCGCGACCGGCGCTCGGGAGCACTCCCAGCAGCCGGTAGACGTCGCGTTCCGGTCGGTACGGGAGAAGGCGCAGGTCCATCGGGGCTGGGCGGATGGTAGCCGAAGCGGATCCGAGCTCGCTGGGAAGTCCTGCACGCTCAATTCGGTAATGGAAATAATCAATTTCACAACTTTGTTTCCCAAAATGGGACAAGAGGCTTGACAACTCGCGAAAGTGGAGCTAATCTGCGACCAGCGACTTAGAAAACCACCAACACGGATAGCAATACGCAAGGAGCGCATCACAATGTTGGACAACCAGTTCCAATTCGCGATCCTGGCCACCGAGGACCGGATCCGGGCCATTCGCTTACGGAAGACCGCCAGCGACCGCGGCGTCAAGCGCATCTTCCGCCTCGGCGGGGACCGCCAGAACGCACGCCAGGTTGGGCGGCGATAGATGGCACGCGACGTCATCTCCACCTGTCCAGTCTGCGAGGGCGAGCTTGCCATCACCCGTCTTCATTGCCGCAGCTGCGGGACAGCGTTGGAGGGGGAGTTCGGGGTCGGCCGCTTCGGTCGTCTCTCACGTGAGCAGCTCACGCTGCTCGAGTCCTTCCTCCGCTCCCGCGGCAACCTGAAGGACCTCGAGCGCGAGCTCGGCATCTCCTACCCCACTGTCCGCGGTCGCATCGAAGCCCTCCTGCGCGCCCTTGGCCTCGCCGAAGGCGATGAGCCCGCTGCAACGGAGGAGCCGGTCGAGGCCGATGCTCCCAATCCAGTCAACGACGACGAAGCCGGCGAGCGCCGCGCCATCCTGGACCGGCTCTCGCGACGCGAGATCTCGCCCGAGGATGCCGCGGAAGCGCTCCGCGCCCTGGGGAGTGCTTAGGCCATGGGCACCTACGTCCGCACACAGTCCATCGACCACAACGTCGGCGAGAACGGGAGGATTTCGCTCAATGTCGTCTCCGGCGATGTCCGCGTCCGAGGCATCCCAGGCGGTGAGACGCATATCCGCGCCACGTTCGAGATCTCTGCCTCGTCCGACTCGGATGCCGACCGCCTCTTCGAGGCGATCCAGCTTCGCGTGGATCAAGCCACGGGCTCGCTCATCGTGGAAGAGCACGGGGGACAGCAATCGGTCGGCTCTCTGATCGGTCGTCTCTTTGGGAACGGCGGCGACTACGAGCTCACGGTGGAGGCCGATGTGCCCAGCGCGGCTCAAATGCAGCTGCATGCGGTGTCATCCGATGTAACCGTCACCGACCTCCGCGGTGAACAGCGCTACCACAGCGTTTCGGGCGACCTGAGCGTGAACAACTCCGGCGGATCCGTTCGGCTCGAGACGGTCTCCGGCGATGCGACCCTTCGCGCTGAGGAGTCCCTCGCTGTGCAGGCGCAGACCGTCTCCGGCGACCTGAACATCACCGCCCCGAGCCTGCAGTCCCTGAAGGCCAACACTGTCTCGGGCGACATCGAGATGGAGGGTGAGCTCGCCGGAAACGGCGACTTCCGCGTCGAGACGGTCAGTGGCGACCTGAGCGTGGGCCTGGTCGGGAGCGCAACCTTCGAGATCCACGGCCTCTCAACCGACGTCAGCAGCGAGCTCGACCATCGGCTCGAAGGCCAGATCGATCGCCGACGCCTGATCATCGGCAGCGGCGGCCCACGGCTGGTCTTCAACTCGATGTCAGGCGACGTGACCATCCGCCACCCGCGACGGATCAGCGCGCGACCCACAGCGACGAAGCCGGTTGCGGAACCGACCCCCGCCGAGCATGAGTCGCAGCTCGCGGTGCTGCGCGCCCTCGAGCGCGGGGAGATCGACGTGGACGAGGCGACCCGTCGCCTGGCGGGGGGTCGCTGAGATGGGCGACGAGCTGGCAACCGTCCTCCGCCTGGTGAGCGAGGGGAGGCTCAGCGCCGAAGAGGCCGCGCCGATCATCGAGGCGCTCAGCCGGCACCGCGTGCCGCCGCCAACGGAACCACCGACGCCGCCGACGCCACCGACGCCTCCCGGGTCCGTCCCGGGCAAGGGGCGCGGCCGGCGCGTCCGCATCCAGGTCACTGAGCGCGGCCGACGCGTCGTCGATGTGCGCGTCCCGCTCGTTTTCGCGGCCATGGCCGCGCGGATGGTGCCGGGGATCCCGGACAGCTATGCCGCGATGATCGAGCAGGCGGTGGAGACCGACATGATCGGCCCGATCGTGGACGTGACCGAGGATGAGGATGGCGACGGCGTCCTCATCAGCATCGGATGACCGCGGCCAACGGCGCCGAGGTGCGCTCCGCCACCGCCAGGACCAGTGGGCCACCGATCCTGCGACCGTTCCGCGTCAGAGACTTCCGGTTCCTCTTCACCGGTGAGAGCGTTTCGGTGCTCGGCGATCAGTTCCACTTCGTGGCGCTCGCCTGGCTGACGCTGCAGCTCACCGGGTCTGGATTGGCACTGGGCAGCGTGCTGATGGTCGCCGCGATTCCCCGGGCGATCTTCATGCTGCTCGGCGGGGCCCTCTCGGATCGATGGTCGCCGCGCAGCCTGATGCTCTACTCGAACGGCATCCGAGCCGTGCTGGTCGGGATCGTGGCGTTCCTCGTCCTCACTGAGCAGGCGCAGCTCTGGCAGCTGTACGTCATGGCCGGCATCTTCGGCGTGGTCGACGCGCTTTTCTACCCTGCGGTCAGCGCGATCCTGCCGATGCTCGTCGACGAGCCGAACCTGCCCCCTGCAAATGCGCTGATGCAGGGAAGCCAGCAGTTCGCCGGGCTGATCGGTCCCGCACTGGCAGGCGTGGTGGTCGCGCTCGTCCGGACCGGCCCCGCCTTCGTCTTCGATTCCGCCTCGTTCGCGATCGCCACCGCGGCACTCCTCTTCGTGGTCGGTGGGCGCCGTACCGCCAAGGCCGATAGCGACGGCCAGGCTGAGGGGACGCCGAGCGTCCTGGCCACCATTCGTGCCGGGTTCGGGTACGCCTGGGGCGACCCAGCGGTTCGCTCGCTCATCCTCTTGTCGGGGGCATTCAACTTCGCCTTCACCGGGCCGCTGAGCGTTGGCGTGCCGTACATGGCCGAGCACACCGTGGGCGGTGGCTCGGCGACCTTCGGCATCCTCCTCAGTGCGTTCGGTCTGGGCGCGCTGCTGGGCGCCGTGGTGGCGGGATCCATCTCGCGTGTCCCCCACCTCGGCACCGTCGTCCTGCTGGTGGCTGTCGGGCTGGGCCTGGGCCTCGGGCTGCTCGGCCTCGCGCCCACTGTGGTCGTCGCCTGTGCTCTCCTCGCCGCGATGGGGATCGGTGCCGGATTCATCGACGTCCACGTCGTGTCCTGGCTCCAGGGCCGGACCGCCGAGGAGATGCGCGGCCGGGTGATGAGCATGTTGATGCTCGGCTCGATCGGCCTGGCGCCGGTCAGCTACGCGCTGGCGGGACTCATCGTCGATGTCGGCCCGGTACCACTCATGTTCGGCGTGGCCGGCGCGATCGTGGTGGCGGCCTCGCTCGCCGGATTCGCCTCAGGCGTGGCCGGCCGAATGGCCTACGCACCCCAAAAGGAGTCTGCGTGACGCCGAGCGGCAGCGGTCCGGCGGTCGACGGGATCGACCTGCCGGGCGAGCGCGGCGAGATCTTCGGCATGCGGGTGCGGGGAACGCTCGGCCGGCACTGAGCCGCTCCCTACAATCGGATCCCGTGACCCCGCCAGCCGTTTCGCCATTCGTCCCATGGTGGACCGGCGGGGTGATCTACCAGGTCTACCCGCGCAGCTTTGCCGATGCGAATGGCGACGGGATCGGCGACCTCCGCGGGCTGCTGGCGCACGTGGACCACCTCGCCGGGACCGATGCCTCGCTGGGCGTGGACGCCGTCTGGCTCTCCCCCATCTACCCCTCCCCGCTCGCCGACTTCGGGTACGACATCTCCGACTTCACCGATGTGGCGGCCGAGTTCGGGACCCTCGCCGATCTTGACCTGTTGGTCACTGAGTGCCATGCCCGCGGCCTGCGACTGATGCTCGACCTGGTGCCGTGCCACACCTCCATCGAGCACCCGTGGTTCGTGGAGAGCCGCTCGTCCCGGAGCAACGGCAGGCGCGACTGGTACACCTGGGCCGATCCCCGGCCCGACGGCTCACCGCCGAGCAACTGGCGCTCCCTCTTCGGCGGCTCCGCCTGGGAGCTGGACCCGCCCACCGGACAGTTCTACCTGCACTCCTTCTATCCCGAGCAGCCGGACCTCAACTGGCGCAACCCAGCAGTGGCCGATGCGATCGGCGACGCGATGCGCTTCTGGTTCGGGCGCGGCGTAGATGGCTTCCGCGTCGACGCCATCACCCATGCCCTCAAGGACTTGCTCCTGCGCGACAACCCGCCGGCGGGCCCCGGGACCCCACCATTTCCACCGGATCGGACGGGGCACGAGCCGGTCCGGACCGACGACCAGCCAGAGATGCCGGATGTGATCCGCTCGTTACGCCGCGTCGCCGATGAGTTCCCCGGGCGCCTGCTGCTGGGCGAGGCCTACCTCCCGGTCGAGCGGCTGGCGCGCTACATCGACCCCGCGGATGGGTTCCAGCGCGCCTTTGACTTCGAGCTGTCGCTGATCGATTGGGATGCAGAGGCGCTGCGGCGCACCATCGAGCGGGCCGAGCGCTTCACTCCGGCCGGCCTGGAGCCGACCTGGGCGCTCTCCAACCACGACCTCTCACGCCACGGCACGCGCTTCGGCGAGCGCCGCGCGCGCCTCGCCGGCCTCCTGCTGCTCTCGATGCGCGGCACCATCTGCCTGTATGCCGGCGAGGAGATCGGGATGCTGGACGCCGCGGCCCTTGACTCACCCGCGCAGGATCGCTTCGGGCGGGACCTCCAGCGCACCCCGATGCAGTGGGACGCGTCGCCAGACGGCGGCTTCAGCCAAGGTCAGCCGTGGTTGCCGCTGGTCGATCCGGCGACCCGCAACGTTGCGGACCAGTCCGCCGATCCCGACTCGATCCTGAACCTGTACCGACATCTGCTGGCGTTGCGGCGAGGCTCTCGGGCCCTGCGTATGGGCGCCCTGGAGCTCGTCCCTGACCTGCCTCCAGAGCTCTTGGCATGGACCCGGACGCAGGCCGCGGAGCGCATCGTCATGGTGGCGAACATGGGCGATGCCGCTTGCGAGGTGGATCTTTCGAGCGTGGCGTTGGGCGGCGAGGTGCTGGCCTCCACGGGCTCCCGCGAGGGCCGCGCGGAACTCGCGGACCTGCGGCTGGAACCACTCGAAGGGCTGCTGCTCCGCCTGTGAGAGGCGGCGGCCACCCACGATCGGTGCTGTAATACCCGCCGCATGAGTTCCAACCGCCCGCCGGATCGCGGCCGCCACCCAGACGAACCGCGGGTCGATCCCCTGCTCGAGGTGCGCGAGAAGCGCAAGGGTCAGCGGCTCGGCGATACCTACGTCCGGATCGTGCGCCCTTTCGAGGACGAGTTCGAGCGCGAGGAGGGCCGGCTGGTGGCGACCGAGCGGACCGTCCTGCAGCGCAGCGGCTGGACGCGGACGGTGCGCGGGATCCGGACCCTCCTGATCGGGCGGCCGATCTCGTCGGACCACGAGCAGCACGAGCGCCTCACCAAGCTCAAGGCGCTGGCCATCTTCAGCAGCGACAACATCAGCTCATCGGCGTATGGCCCGGAGGCGATCCTGACCGTGCTGGCGTTGGCCGGCGCAGGGGCGCTGAGCCTGACCCTGCCGATCGCTGCGCTGATCATCGCGATGCTGGCGATCGTGACCATGTCGTACCGGCAGACGATCAAGGCCTACCCGCTCGGCGCCAGCAGCTACCTGGTGGCGAGCGACAACCTGGGCGATCGGGCCGGCGTGGTGGCCGCCTCGGCGCTGCTGATCGGCTATGTGGTGACCGTGGCGGTGTCGGTCTCGGCCGGGGTCGCCGCCCTGACCTCGATCCTGCCCAACCTGCACGACTATCGAGTCGTGATCGCGGTCGGGGCGGTCGTCCTGCTGACGCTCGGCAACCTGCGCGGCATCCGCGAGTCGGGCTCCATCTTCATGGCGCCGACCTACCTCTACATCGTCGTCATGCTGGGCATCCTCGGCTATGCGCTGGTGCGCAACTTCCTCGGCGACCTGCCGCCGTACGTGCCGCCGGCCGAATTCGTGACCGCCCCGACCCAGGCGCTGGGCCTCTTCCTGCTGCTGCGCGCCTTCAGCCAGGGCGCCGTAGCGCTGACCGGCGTCGAGGCGATCTCCGACGGAGTGCCGGCATTCAAGGCGCCGGAGTGGAAGAACGCCCGGACCACCCTGACCTGGGCGGCCATCATCTTCGGCATCCTGTTCCTGGCGATCGCCTACCTGATCACCACGCTCGGCATCCTACCCGACCCGAGCGAGCAGCAGACCGTGCTCAGCCAGCTGGTGCGCCACGTGATGGGCAACGGGCCGATCCTGATCCTGGCCCAGGTCTCCACCGCCCTGCTGCTGGTGCTGGCCGCCAACACCAGCTTCGCCGACTTCCCGCGACTCTCGAGCTTCCTGGCGCGCGACGGCTTCATGCCCCGCTCGTTCGGCTTCCGCGGCGAGCGGCTCGCCTTCACCACCGGGATCGTGGCCCTGGCGGGCATGGCCATCGTCCTGTTGGTGGCCTTCAAGGCCAGCGTCTCCGGCCTGATCCCGCTCTACACGCTGGGCGTGTTCATCGCCTTCACCCTCTCGCAGGCCGGAATGCTGGTGCGCTGGTGGCGGCGCCGCGAGGCGGGCTGGCGCCAGGGCCTGGCGATCAACGGGCTGGGGACGGCCACGACGGCGGTCGTGGCTTTGGTGGTCGGCACCAGCAACTTCTTCCAGGGCTCGTGGATGGTGATCATCCTGGTGCCCGCCCTGATGGCCCTGCTGATGGGGATCCGCGCCCACTATCGGAGCATGGAACGGCAGCTCGAGGCGATGGCCGGGACCGATGACGACATCGAGCCTGACCCGATCGTGATCGTGCCGCTCGCCCGTCTCGACCGTCCCGCGCGCCGCGCGCTCGCGTTCGCGCGCACCATCTCGCGCCGTGCCACGGCGGTGCACATTACCAATGACCCGCACACCGCCGACCAGCTGCGCGAGCATTGGGGCGGCCTGGCGGGGCCAATGGAGCTGGTGGTCGTGGAGTCACCCTATCGCGCCCTGGTGGGCCCGCTGCTGCGCTACATGGACGCGATCCAGTCGCTCCATCCGACCCGCCCGATCGTGGTCGTGCTGGCGGAGGTCGTGCCACGCCACTGGTGGGAGAACCTGCTGCACAACCAGACGAG
>JBDTYC010000061.1:0-8128 GCA_040005815.1 Chloroflexota bacterium | reverse complement strand
GTCGCTTCAAGGAGGCGAACGAGGCGAACGCGGTCCTCTCCGATCCCGAGCAGCGCCGCCGCTACGACGAGCTGGGGGCCAACTGGCAGGCGTATGACAACGCCGGCTTCCCCGGCGGGGCGACCGATTGGGCCGGAGTCGGTGGTGCGCCGGGCGGCGTTCGCTGGGAGACCCGCCGTGTCAACGCCGAGGATCTCGGCGGCTTCAGCGACTTCTTCCGTGCCTTCTTCGGCGGCGAGGCCTCGCCGCGTGCCGCATCTTCCTCCGGATTCGACCAGGTCTTCGACTTCGGCAACCTTGGAGGCGCTGCACCCCGCGCGGTCGGCAGGCCGGCTGAGGCACACGCCATCGCCGAAGTGACGCTGGCCGAGGTCGCGCGCGGCGCGGAGCGCATGGTCAGCGCTGACGGACGCCGACTTCAGGCTCACATTCCGGCGGGCGTGAACGATGGCGCCAGGATCCGTCTTCGTGGAGCACTCAAGGACCCGGGTGGCGGGCCGGCTGGCGGGCCGCCTGGCGACGTGGTCATCAAGGTCCGCGTGAAGGCCGATCCGCGATTCGAGCGACGCGGCGCAGACCTCGTTACGGAGCTGAAGCTGACGCTGGCGGAGGCCCTGCTCGGTGCCGAGGTGCCGGTCCCGATCCCCACCGGCACCGTCAAGCTTCGAGTCCGCCCAAATACCCAGAACGGACAGGAGATCCGTCTTGCCGGCCGAGGGCTGCCAAAGCGCGGCGGCGGGAAGGGCGACCTGATCGTGCGCACCAGGATCGTCCTGCCGACCCTGGGCGACGAGGCGCGAGATGAGGTTGCCAAGATACTCGGCAGGCACCCGCAGGCCGACCCGCGCGCCGAAGGCACGGTGCAGTAAAGGTCGCGCCTGGGCACCCAGCTCGGGTGCAAGCCACATGCAAGACAACTGGCCAATGCTCGGCCGTCCTTGGGAGGGGCCAGGCCCGATCTTCCGTCGGTGGGAATCCGTGCCCTGCTTTATGACGCCAAAGGCGAAGACAGCGAGATCGAGCTGACCCGCAGCGCTGTCACGGGACTCCGTGACGATCAGCTGCTGTGGGTCGACGTGGAGTCGCACCGACGGGGCGATCTCGCCCTGCTCGGCGAGGCGTTCAGCTTCCCGCCGCCGATCATGACCGCGCTGGCCAAGCCGGGCGACGAGGAGCGGCTCGTTCGCTCACCCGAAGCCATCCTCCTGACGTTCGTGTCTGTGGAAGAGCGAGACGGACAGCACGCGCCCCTCGCCGTCGACATCGTGGCGACGCGAAATGCGGTGGTGACGCTTCACGCGCGGCCAGTCCCGGCTCTGGGCGAGTTCGAGTCGCTCGTCAGTGATGAGGGGGCGCTGGGACAGCTCGATGCAGGCTCGTTCATGGGCGGCCTGGTCGACACCATGCTTGGCGCGTTCCGGCGTGAGGTCGAGGAGATCGAGGAGCAGGTCGATCGGCTCGATGAGGTCGCCCTCCGCGGAAACGACCCAGCCCACTTCCTCGAGCGCGTGGTCGCCCTCAGGCGTCGCGCCGCGATGCTCCGCCGCATCCTCGTTCCGCAGCGCGAGACGTTCGGGCCACTCACTCGCCCCGACTTCGACCTCCACGAGGACCTCGGGAAGCCGTGGCCCGGTCTGGTCGATCGGCTCGAGCTGACGATCAGCGGGGTCGAGCGAGCCCGCGAGCTGCTGGTCGGCTCATCGGACATCTACCTCGGCCGGCTTGGCCAGCGCGCCAACGACGTGATGAAGGCGCTGACCATCCTCTCCGCGGTGCTGCTGCCCGCCGTCGTCCTCGCCGGCGTGATGGGCATGAACTTCAAGCTCGAGTTCTTCGACGATCCAAGCCGCTTCTGGATCGTGGTGGGGGCCATGCTCGGGCTGGCCGCACTCATCCTCGGGTTCGCGCGCCTCAAGCGCTGGATCTAGGCTCCTCGACGCAGGCCGCTGCCGAGCCAGACGCAGCCGCCAGCGAGGGATGCGAGCCAGATGGCGAGCAGGCCCGACACGAGCGCGAAGCCCCGTGCCAGGCCAATCGTCTCCTCGAGCCCGCTGAACGCCCGGACCCGCCCGGCGAGGCCTGCAACCGACGCCTGGATGCCGCGCAGGTCCGCCGCCACCCGTTGGAGCTGCGGCTTGTTGTTACCCAGCGTTGTGGCCAGTGAGCCTGCGTCATCGGAGACGGTGGCCAGCTCCCGACTCATGTCACTGAAGGAACCGCCGACTCCGGCGAACGGCCGCTGGCCGAGGATGCTGACGTCCATGGCATCCGCCAGCTCTCTGGTGCTGTCGGAGACCCCTGCCAGCAGGCGAGCGGTGTCGTCGAGCGCGCCTGCCACATCGTCGAGAGATGTCGTGGTGGACTCGAGCACGCCGGAGGTGTTCCCCAGCAGCCGGCTGGCATCGGACAGCGCGGAGGCGATCGCGAGCCGATTCGCCTCCAGGCGCTGCTCCGTGTCCTGCATCGATGCCCAGCCACCCAGGCAGGCGATGGCCATCGCCGTCGTGAGCACGAGGCCGACCACCCCGAACCCGATGAGCATCGTCCCCAGCCGCCGGCCCCGCTCGCCCTCGATCATCCTCGTCCTCGTGGCCCGTCCTCCATTGTCACGATCGCGCGATCTGCCGGCTCAGCATGAGCGACCCGACCGCGATCAGTCCAACCGCCATGGCGAAGAGCGCGAAGAAGTGCCAGGGGGCGTTCGTCCAGCCGAACAGCATCAGGTCATGTGCGAGTGCGATCCCGTGCGTCGCCGGGAGGAGGTAGGTGAAGGGTTGCGCCACGGGCAGGAAGAGGTCGAGGTTGAGCGCAAAGCCACTGAAGAAGACCGACGCGAGCAGCACCAGCAGGGATAGCTGGACGGCCTGGCGCTCCGAGTCGGAGATGACCGCAATGATGACGCCGATGCCGAGGGATGCTGCGATGACGAGTCCCATCGCTATCGCCAGCAGCAGCGGGTCACCAAGCAGCGGCACACCGAGACCCGCGACCAGGCCGACTGTCGTGATCGCGCCGACGATGGCGCAGATGATCGCAAAGGCGAGGACCTTCCCCAGCACGACCTCAGAGGCGCTCACCGGGGAGACGCGGAACAGCTCGAACGAACCGCTGCCTCGCTCGCGGATCACCGATAGCGCCACCAGGCTCACCGCCAGGTGCTGGAGGACGAAGGCGAGCATCGCCGGGCCGAAGAACGAAACGACGGCAGGCTTCACCGCCGCCACGTTCTGAAGCTCGGTCCGGGTCGGCGCCGCGATCACGTTGGGAGGCACGTCGGTTGGCTTCTCCCCTGTCTTGGCGACCGCTATCTGCAGCCCCTGCCGCACGGCCTCCTCGATGATGCGCTGATTCACCTCGCCCGAGAAAATGTTGGCGAGGTATCCGGCATTCGCAGCTGCGATCGGGTCGCTGATGTTGACCTCAGCAGCGAGGACCGATTGCTTCCCCGCCAGCAATTGAGCGGCCAGGTCGGGCGGAGCGATGATCACGAGGTCGATCGATCGGGAGCGAAGCCGCTCCCTAGCCGCCTCGGCGTCGGTGACGACGTCGACGACGTCAATGTCCGGCGTGATCTTCGAGTACGAGTCCGCGGTCGTCGGCAGCCCTGAATTCGGAGGGACAACGATCACGGTCCGAAATGGGGGCGGGTAACCATAGAAGCTGAGCCCGAACAGGACCATGATCAAGAGCGGTCCGAGGACGAGGCTCAGGACGGCGCCCGGGCGCCGCAGCGTCTCCGTGAATTCCTTGCCCAGGAAGGCGAGGATCCGTGACAGCGACTGCAGGTTCGTCATGCAGCGTTCGCGTCTGCACCGGCCGATGACTCCGCCTGCTCGAGCAGCGCGGCGAAGACATCGTCGAAGGATTGACGGTATTCCCGCGCCGACTCGATCGCCCCACCATGGGCGGCGACAGCCTCGACGACGACCGGCATCGCGCTCCCGGCATCCTCGACCATGGCCAGGAAGGTCCGCGCACCGGTAGAACGCACCTCGAGGACCTCAGGCAAGGCGGTGAGCCCAGACGGGTCGAACGGCGCCTCGGTTTCGACCTCGATCGCATGGCCGCCGATGGCCCGCCGACGCAGCTCCTCGGGCGGCGCCAGGGCCACCAGCCGCCCCTCCGCGATCAGCGCGACCTGGTCGCACTCCTCCGCCTCGTTGACGTACTGGGTCGTGACGATGAGGGTCGCGCCGGCGTCCCGTCGCCGGTGGAGCTCCTCCCAGAGCCGGGCCCGCAGGAGTGGGTCGATTCCCGCTGTTGGCTCGTCGAGGAACAGGATGACCGGCTCGTGCACTAGCGCCGATGCCAGCTCCACCCGGCGCTGCATGCCGCCGGAGAGCTGCCCCGCCCGGCGGTCGCGGACGTCCCACAGGTCGACCACTTCGAGCACCTTCCGCACCCGGCTCCGGCGATTCAGCCACAGCAGTCCGTACAGGCTGGCCATGAACGAGACGTTCTCGCGAGCCGTCAGGTCCGGATACATGGTGAACTGCTGGGGCATGTAGGCCAGCCGCTCGCGCGTGCGCCGTCGGAATCGCTGCGGATCCTCGCCCAGCACCCGTACGGTTCCGGAGGTTGCGGCAAGGCCGCCGGTCATGAGCCGGACGCAGGTCGTCTTGCCGGCTCCGGACGGACCGATGATTCCAAGGATCGTCCCGGCCTCCACCCGCAGGGTCGCGTCACGCAGCGCAGTGAAGTCGCCAAATGAGCGAGTCGCCGCGGACATCTCGACCGCCGGGGGGGGCGGGATGGATCGGACGTGATGCATGCCCGCCCTCTTCTGGATGAGTTGAGTACCGGCCATCGGTGTGGGTCCAGCCTATGAACGGGACATTGCGCCGGCCAACCGGCCGACCCGGACCGCATTGCAGACCCCTCGCGGGCGAGGTCGATGTCGCCTCAGGCGGAAGCCTCCAGCGGCACGGCGTCGTCGGATTCGAGGTTTTCGGATTCGACTTCGCCCCTGGCCGCGGTGGGGTCGATGGCGATCGGCTCCTCACGCTCCTGGAAGCGCTCGAGCACAATCTCCAGCGTCGCCGCCACGGGGACCGCCAGCAGCGCCCCGACGATGCCGCCGGCGGCCGCGCCGACGAGGACGCTGAAGAGGATCAGGAACGGCGAGAGGCCGACTGCGTTGCGCATGACGATCGGCACCAGGATGTACCCCTCCGCGATCTGGAGCCCTAGGTAGACGAGCGCAACCAGGCCGGCGAGCTCCGGGGAGACGGTGGCGGCGACCAGGAGCGCCGGAATCGCGCCCAAAATCGGCCCAAGGATGGGGATCACCTCGAGGATGCCGGCAACCACCGCGAGCAGCAGCGCTGAGGGGACGCCGAGCAGGCTATAGGCGATCCCAGCCGCGACGCCGATGGAGCCCATCAGGATCAGCTGGCCACGGACCCACTGGCCGAGGCGTACCTCGGCCGCGTTCCACCTTTCGCGCAGCGGCGCCCGCCGCGGCTCGGAGACGAAGGCCATCACGTAGCGCTGCAGCCTTGCGCGCTCGAGCATCCAGAAGAAGGCCAGGGCCAGCACTGTCGCCACCGCGATGACCGCTTCGCCCGCGACGATCCCGAATTGAATGACCGCTTCGGCGTCGGTGGTCGAGGTCGAGAAAGCCGAGAGGGCGTGCTGGCCCGCCCCCACCAGTGCCTGTACGGCGGTTGACAGCACATCCGGCTTGAGCTGCGCGGCCCACGCCTCGGCGTCGGCAAAAGTCGATGGCAGCTTCGCGACCACGCGACCGGCCTCTTCCCCCAGGACCGGCAGGACGAAGAGTGCCGTCACCACGATGAGGGCGAAGAGGCCCGCATATATCAGCAGGATCGTCCCCGCCCGGCCCGTTGGAAGCCGGTTTCGCATCCGGTCTGTCACCGGCCCAACTCCGGCTGCGATCAGGAGGGCAATGAAGACGAGCGCCAGGACGGAGGCCGCGGTGATCGCCAGCGCCACGACCCCGGCGACGAGCAGTACGCCCGCGGCCATGGCCGCCCCGCGACCGACCCAGCGCGTCACTTCTCCCGGTTCGGGCGCACTCACTGCGTGAGGTTGGGGGCGTCAGCCTTGCGCGGACAGCCGTGGCCGGCGGACAAGCATTACATCCATGCTCGCTGCCGGCACACCTGCAAGACGGCTGCAATCGCACGGGCCGTGTCACGGACCATCCTGCAGCGGCCGTGCGGCGACCCTCTCGCCATGGCAGTCTTCGCCGCCGTCTTTGGCGTGCTCGGCAGGTTCACCGGGAAGGTCCTGACGATGAGCCTCGGCTGGGCCAGCACCCTCCTCTTCGGGCGCGTGCCCCGTGATCGCCAGGTCTTCCTCGCCGCGATCACCTTTGGCGCAGTCATCTGGGCGATGGTGCTCATCGGCGTGGCCATGCCCGGGGTCGGGGCCTTTCTGCTGGCCTTCCTCCCGATCCCCTCCTGGGTCGACGAGAACCTGGTCCGGCTCGGGATGCTGGCCGCCGCCATCCTCCTGCCCCCCATCCTGGGCGCCACCACCCTCAAGCTCCTGAAGCCGGAGGACCAACCGAAGGGCGTCGGCCCGGTCCTTGGATACGTGGCTCGCGGCTACCCGCTCGCGGCCGGGCTCTCGTCGATGCTGGTATTCCTCGCCCTCATCGGACTTGTCCGCAAGGTCAGCTCGCTCGTCCGCCGCTGGACCGACGCGCACATCCCGATCGTCATGAAGCCCGGACGCTACGACCAGCTCGCCGCAGAGCTCGACTCGGCAATCAGCGACGCCGGGGTGGACATCGAGGTGCGCAACGCACCGGCGGTGCTGGTCCTCCCCGGGCGCGTTCTGGCCGCCATCGCCGGGGAGCAGGTCAGGGGCCTTGTGCCGGATCGGCTGGTGCGACTCGTAGGGAGGGATGTGGAGGTGCTGATCTATCCCTCCGACATCGGGATCGCGGGCAAGGCCGCCACGGTCGCCCGGGTCCAGGCCGCCCTCGCCAGCCGGCTGACGACCGCCCAGGCCTGGCTCACGAACACCGCGGAGGGGCAGGCGATCGAGGACCGCCTGGCACGGCTCGCGGACCGTCGGCCGGATGCTGCTGAGCGCAGCGAGGCGCTGGCCGCGATCGATCAGCGCCTGGCGACCAATGACCTCGCGTACGACGAGTGGGAGGTTCTCTATCGGCAGCGCCTGCAGGTGGAGCGCGACCTGCTGGTCGGCAATCCTCCAGGTGAGGAGATGCCGGCCGCCGGCGGCAGCCTCTTGCGTACCCCCGCCGCCACCGCCGGGGCACTGGGCCTCTTCCGCCGCGATCCGCTCCAGACTGCCTTCGCGGCCGGCGGCCTCGCACTGATGGCGCTCAACGCCACGCTCCTCCTGCTCGAGCGCCGAGGCAGCGCCCCTCGTCGTTGAGGCTGCGGAATCAGGTGCTCGGCAAGCCGCGGGTACATTCCCTAGGAGTGATTGACCCTCGCGAGTCCGTCATATATTGACAGTGGTCTATATACTGCCTAGGTGAAGTCAACTGATCCCGACGTCGAGCTCCTCCAGGCGATCGCCGACCCTGTTCGGCTCTCGATCCTGCGGCAGCTGGCGTCCTCCCCCGGATCGGTCTGCGCCTGCGACTTCACCGAGTGCTGCACCGTCAGCCAGCCGACCGTCAGCCACCACCTGAAGGTGCTGCGCGAGGCCGGCGCGGTCACCACCGAGCGTCGTGGCACCTACATCTATTACGAGCTCGCCCCGGACCTCGCCCGCCGCTGGAGCGGCATCGGCGCCAGCCTGGCCGGGCTCGTCTCGCTCACGTAGCCAACACCCGAAGGAGAAACCGGATGACCGAACAGATTCACGAGAGCGTGCGAGAGCGGTACGCCCGGTCCGCCATGCAGGTGTTGGCCCGTGGCGAAGCTGCGACCTGCGGTGATGCGTGCTGCACCGATGGCGGCGTCAGCCCCGAGCTCTACTCGACCCTCGAGCGCGCCGAACTGCCGGACGCGGCCGTCATGGCGTCGCTCGGTTGCGGCAACCCGCTTGCTGTCGCCGACCTGCACGAGGGCGAGCGCGTCCTCGACCTCGGCTCGGGCGGCGGCATCGACGTCCTCCTCTCCGCCAAGCGCGTCGGGCCAACCGGCCGCGCCTTCGGCCTGGACATGACCGATGAGATGCTGAC
>JBDTYC010000060.1:0-8171 GCA_040005815.1 Chloroflexota bacterium | reverse complement strand
CCGGGTCACCGTTACCGGCGGCGGCGGCTTCCTGGGCACCGCGGTTGTTCGTCGTCTCCGGGAGGCGGGGGCCAAGGAGATCTTTGTCCCGCGCAGCGCGGACTATGACCTGCGCTCCGTTGACGGGATTCGGGCGGCCCTGGACGAGGGCAGGCCCGACCTCATCATCCACCTGGCCGCGGTCGTGGGCGGAATCGGCGCGAATCGGGAGAACCCTGGCCGATTCTTCTACGAGAACGCGATCATGGGGATCCAGCTGATCGAGGAGGCTCGCCTCGCCGGGGTGGGCAAGTTCGTGACGATCGGGACCGTCTGTTCGTATCCGAAATTCACCCCCGTCCCGTTTCAGGAGGACACCCTCTGGGACGGGTACCCCGAGGAGACGAACGCTCCGTACGGGCTGGCCAAGAAGATGCTCCTCGTCCAGGGACAGGCGTATCGCGAGCAGTACGGCATGAACGTCATCCACCTGATCCCGGTCAACCTCTTCGGTCCCGGCGACAACTTCGATCCGCGGAGCTCGCACGTGATTCCAGCGCTGATCAAGAAGTGCGTGGAGGCGCGCGACGCCGGGCAGGCCGAGATCGAGGTATGGGGCACCGGCACGGCCTCGCGCGAGTTCATCTACGTGGACGACGCGGCAGACGGGATCGTCCTCGCCGCGGAGCGCTATGACGCTCCCGATCCAGTCAATCTGGGGGTCGGGCATGAGATCACGATCCGCGATCTGGTGGACCTCATCGTGCGGCTAACCGAGTTCGGGGGGAGCGTGCGCTGGGATGCCAGCAAGCCCGATGGCCAGCCCCGGCGCGCGCTGGACACGTCGAGGGCGCGTGAGGCGTTCGGCTTCGAAGCGCGGACCGACTTCGAGGATGGGATCCGTGCGACGGTTGGATGGTACGAGGAGCACGCGCGCCGGCCCGACACGCCGTCGGGCGCGTAGGACCGTCGTGGCTTTCTGGCTGTCGGGCCTGCGCAGTGGGCTTCGGGGGATTCGGGCCAAGGTTCGCCTGACGCCTTACGACACGTCGACCGAGGCGGGTCGTGGGGCGGAGCGATACCGTCGGGCGGCGCTGACCGCCATCGCCAGCGCGGCGGCGCGCATCGTCTCGCTCGCGACGGTGCTGCTCACGGTGCCGATCACGCTGAGCTACCTGGGAGCCGAGCGGTACGGGGTGGTGGTGACCATCACCGCGCTCACCGCCATGCTGGTCTTCGCCGATTTCGGGCTCGGAAACGGCCTCATGAACCTGGTGGCCGCCGCGAAGGGCCGCGACGACCAGCGGGCGGTTCGGGTCAGCGTCTCCAGCGCCTTCTTCATGCTCACTGGCGTGGCGGCGGTCCTGGCCATCCCCAGCTACATGCTGTATCGCTTCGTCCCCTGGACCAGCTTCATGAACGTTGGACCCGAGCACGCCGACGAGGTCTCCACAGCCGTCGCCATCTTCCTGGCGTCGGTCCTGGTCAACCTCCCGCTCGGCATCGTTCACCGCGTGCAGCTCGCACTGCAGGAAGGCTTCGTGAACAGTCTCTGGAACGCCATCGGCAGCATCGCCTCCATCGCCGGCGTGCTGCTCGCGGTGCAGCTGCGCGGTGACCTTTCATGGATCGTCCTCGCATTGGTGGGGGGTCCGGTCGTCGCGAACAGCCTCAACTGGCTGTGGCTCTTCCTGGTTCGCCACCGCGACTTTCGGCCGCGCTGGTCGGCGGCGACCGTCTCCGACGGCCGGCGGCTTGCACGCATTGGCGCCCTCTTCTTCGTCCTGCAGCTGAGCGTCGCGTTTGCCTACCAATCGGACGTGGTGGTGGCGACAAGGGTGATCGGCCCGCAGGCGGCAACCGACTACTCTGTCACCTTCCGCCTCTTCATGATCGTGCCCACAATCGTGAACATGGTCCTGCTGCCCCTCTGGCCGGCCTACAGCGAGGCGCTGGCCCGCGGTGACGGCCGGTGGGTTCTTCGTACGCTGCGCTTGAGCGTGCTGACCGCGCTGGTGGCGAGTGGCTTCTCCTCGCTCGTACTCATCGCCTTCGGCTCGACCATCCTCAACCTATGGGTGGGTTCACGCGTCGTGGCCAGCGTGCCACTCCTCCTCGGTATGGGTGCCTGGGCTGTCC
This sequence comes from Chloroflexota bacterium, assembly GCA_040005815.1. GTDB lineage: Bacteria > Chloroflexota > Limnocylindria > QHBO01 > QHBO01 > CF-167. The sequence continues at coordinate 6,053 of JBDTYC010000060.1, read as the reverse complement.
TGAGCAACGTGTCGACCGCCGTCGCGATGCTCCTGAACGGAGCGTCGGTGATGCGGCTGCAGGTCGCGACCGCGATCACGATGGCAATCGCGAGTCCGGTCGCGTCCATCGTCCTTGGCCGGGCCTTCGGCGTGGCAGGCATCATCTGGGGCACGGTCATTGCGCAGGCGCTATGCACGGCGATCCCTACCGCCTTCTTTCTTTCGGGCTTCGTGCGACGGTTGGATCGGTTGCGAGCTGTCCAGCACAACCGCCCGACGGTTGCGTGATGCGATGAGCGAGATCCCGATGGGTACCGATTCGAAGCCGGTGGCGCTGGTGACCGGCGCCGCCGGACAGGACGGTCGCCTCCTCGTGCGGCGGCTGGTCGGGGAGGGGTTCCTGGTCCATGCGGTCGTGCGCCCCATGGCACCCCTTCCCGCGGCCATTTCGCGGATGTCGGGCGATCAGGTGGTGGTGCACGAGGTCGACCTCTCCGAGCCAGGCCGCCTCGGGGAGCTGGTGGCTCAGCTCCGTCCGGGCGAGCTGTACAACCTGGCGGGCGTGAGCAGCGTCTCGCAGTCGTTCGCCGACCCCGAGCTCACGTGGGCGACCAACGCGACGGCCGTCGCCGAGCTGCTCGAGATGCTTCGCACGCGGACGCCGGAGACGCGAATGTACCAGGCGTCGTCGAGCGAGATGTTCGGCTGGATTCCTGGCGGCTCGGTCGTCCATGGCGAGGATGCGCCGCTGCTGCCTCAGAGCCCGTACGCCGCGGCGAAGGCCGCTGCACATCTGCTCTGCGTGACCTACCGCCGCGCGTATGGCCTCCGGGTTGCCTGCGGCATTCTGTTCAATCACGAGTCGCGGCATCGGGGACCATCCTTTCTCACACGGAAGGTCACCGATCACGTGCGACGGCTCCGGTCCGGCACGGATCCCGCAGCCGTGGCGCCGCTCGCCGTCGGCAATTTGAAGGTCGAGCGGGACTGGGGATACGCCCCCGACTACGTCGAGGGGATGTCGCGCATCCTGCGTCAGGTCGAGGTGCGAGCGAGCCGCAGCGGGGGGCCAGTCGAGCCCGATGTCGGCAGCTCCTACCGCGACTACGTGCTCGGCACCGGCCAGACGCACGCCGTCTGGCAGCTGATCGACCGAGCCTTTGCCCTTGGCGGCTTTCGCCTGACCTGGGAACTGGCGGGTGACGATCCGGGGAGCTGGCGAGCCGTCTTTCCCGAGGCGGGCATTCCGGCGGTCATCGTCGACGCCAGCTTCCTGCGGCCCAGTGACCCGCTCGTGATCAGGGCCGACCCAGACCGTGCGAAGCGGGAGCTCGGGTGGGCGACACAGCCGGGCCTCGACCCAATCCTGAACGACATGCTCAGCGACGACATGCGGGAGATCGATTGACGCAGGCCGACCGGCCCCTTCGCATCGGCATCGATGCTCGGTCGCAGGCGGCGACCGGGGGCGTGCAGCAATTCACGCTCAGCCTGCTCGTCGGACTGGGCAGGATCAAAGGGACCGATGAGGAGTACCTGGCCCTATCCAACCCTCACGACCAGGGGTGGATGGCGGGCGCAGTCGGCGGCCAGGTCCGAACGCTGGCCGTTCGTCAATCGATGGCGCGCCGTGGCCGGCTGGGTGAAGTGCTGCGGGCAACTAGCGCCCGGTTCCCCATCCTTCGTCGCGCCCGGGCCGGCCTGCGTCGCACCGTTGGACCTCCCGACGCCCTCCCCAGGTCCGACGGCGCGATGGAGGCTGCGGCCGTCCACGTCGCTCACTTTGTCCGCCAACGGGCCTTTCTGACGGAGATCCCGAGCCTCTACCACCCTTGGGATCTGCAGCACGTGCACCTGCCGGAGTTCTTCACCGATCAGGAACGGCGGTTTCGCGATCTCGCGTATCGGACCTTTGCTTCGCGGGCGGCGTGGGTAGTGGCTGCGACGACATGGGCGAAGGAGGACCTCGTGGCCACGTACAGCCTCGCACCGGAGACGATCCTGGTCATCCCGGTGGCAGTGGATCCGGACGCATATCCGGTCCCCTCGAAGGACCAGCTGGCCGAAGTCAGGGTGAGGTTCGGCCTACCCGATCGCTTTCTGCTGTATCCAGCCCAAACGTGGCAGCACAAGAACCACATCCGACTCATGGAGGCCGTGGCGATTGCGCGAGATCGCCATCAGGAGCGGGTCGAGCTCGTGTGCACCGGTCACCCGAACGACCACTACGCGCGCATTGAAGAGACGGTCCGTCGTCTGCGGCTCGAGGATCGGGTCCATTTCACCGGCTATCTGAGCGCGCCTGATCTGCAGGCGATGTATCGGCTCGCGACCGGGGTGGTCTTTCCTTCGCTGTTTGAGGGTTGGGGCATCCCGATCGTGGAGGCATTCCTGGCGGGTGCTCCGGTTGCCTCCTCCACGGCCACTTCTCTTCCCGCGCTGGTGGCCGATGCCGCGCGCCTCTTCGATCCATACGATCCCGACCAGATCGCCGAGGGTATGCTTGCGCTCTGGACCGACCCTCAGCTCTGCGAGCGCCTGGTCGCTCGCGGAAGGAGCCGGGTAGCCCAATTCGACCCGGATACCATCGCGCGCACCTATCGCGCCGCGTATCGGCAGGTCGGAGGTCGTCCGCTGACCGATGACGACCGCGGCCTCTTGGCTGCGCCCCCACTCGTGTAGCGGAGGAGGCGGTGAACAGGACCTTCGCGCCCCTGCCGTCGGTGGATGAGGCGATCCGTATCCTCAGGGCGGATCCACAGAGCCAGGACCTCGTGCGCGACGCATATATCGGGCGCGACGTCCGCGATTCCGCCGCGCGGTTCCTGGCGTCGGGAGAGTTTGCGGCCGTGCGCGGGATGCTTGGGGATCGGCTGCTCGGCGCCACGGTCGTCGACGTTGGAGCCGGGACGGGCATCGCCTCCGCGGCATTCCTGGCCAGTGGGGCTGCTCACGCCATTGCGCTGGAGCCGGACGCGAGCGATGAGGTGGGCCGCGGCGCGATTCAACGGCTGGGTGACATCGCCGGTCTCGAGATCGTCGCTGGATGGGGCGAGCAGATTGAATTGGGGGACGGGTCGGTGGATATCGTCTATTGCCGCCAGGCCCTGCATCACGCCCAGGATCTCCCGCTGATGATCCGCGAATGCGCCCGCGTGCTCCGGCCCGGCGGCATCCTCCTCGCCTGCAGGGAGCACGTGGCCGACGATGCGCGCCAGCTCGAGCAGTTCCGGGCGGCCCATCCTATCCACCGCCTGGCGGGCGGCGAACATGCATTCACGCTCAACCAGTACGTCTCCTCGATCCGGGCAGCCGGCTTGCATATGCAACGTCAGATGGGGCCGTGGGATTCGGTCATCAATGCCTTCCCGTTCGCCACGTCGGGCGACGAGCTCGCCAATCTTCCACGGGCCCTCCTGAAGCGGCGGCTCGGGCGCATCGGCAATCTCGTCACCTGGGGACCCGTTGGGGGCTGGCTCGCTCGACGCTGGCTGGAGCGTCCCCGTCCTGGCCGTCTCTATTCCTTCCTTGCCTCCAAGGACCCCGGCGTCACGATCGGGCTCGACGGGCGCCCCGACGAGACGGCTCAGTCGGCATAAACCCGACGAGGGCGCAGGCGGTCGACGAGCCGACGGATCACGGCCGGCAGACGGTGGTACGACCACGACAGGAGGGGCTGGATGCGGACGAGGAGCGAACCGGCACCGCGTGCGTATCGGCGCCGGACGCGATTGGTCTCGACCGCGGCGATCGCCCGATCGCGAGTCGTCTTCGCCTCGGCATGGATGGTCGCGACCGCGAGCGGCTCGGGGATCATCACCGTCGGTCCGGCTCGCGTCAGCCGCAGCAGAAAGTCGTAGTCCATCGAGTAGCGCAGCGACTCGTCGAGCTCCCCTGCGGCCAGCACGCTGGTACGGCGGAAGAAGGCGCTTGGCTGCGGAATCATCTGGTGTGAATAGAGCAGCCGGCGCCGGTCAAACGCCGACCCGAGCATTCCAAGGGATCGACCGTCGGGATCCTCGCGTCGCATCGGCCCGTAGACGACGACGGCATGGGGGTGCGCCAGGAATGCCCTGCCCACGGTGGTGAGGGCTCCTGGTAGGTAATAGTCGTCCGAATTGAGCCAGGCAAGGATCTCGCCTCTTGCCCTCCGCCACCCGGTGTTGATCGCCGCGGTCTGGCCACCGTCGGGTTGGCTCGCCCAGTAGTCGAGCCGATTCGCGTAGCGACGGATGATCTCGACGCTGCCGTCGGTCGAGCCACCGTCGAAGACGAAGTATTCCAGGTTTGGGTAGCCCTGGTCCAGGACGGACCGGATCGTTCGCTCCAGAAAGGCGCCCTGGTTGAAGGAGGGGGTCACGACGGTGATGGATGGGAGATCGGCGCTCACTGCGAGGGATTCTAGGCGCTGACCTCGTTGGTACGGTCGTCCCGGTCCGTCTAGACTCCGGGTTCGCACATCGGAGTCCTGAGCGGCATGAACGTCCACCCACAACTGATCGGCTACCCGCGCATCGGGCCAGATCGTGAGCTTAAATGGGCCCTGGAGAAGCGCTGGTCCGGCCGAATGGCCGCGCAAGCGTTCGAAGCGCGCATCGCCGAGCTGCGCGAGGCACACCTCGCCGAGCAGCGAGAGCTCGTGGGTTCGTGCGTGGATGACTACTTCCTGTACGACGAGGTCCTCGAGACCGCCCTGATGCTCGGGATCCACCCGCAGGGCCTCTCTGACGAGCCGTTCGAGCTGCTGTCCGCCCTTGCGCGCGGCACCGCGCAGCGCGAGGCATGGGAGATGACGAAGTGGTTCGACACGAACTACCACTTCGTGGTGCCGGAGGTCGATCGCCTCCCTGACCGGCTCGTCTCGCTGCCGTGGCGCGAGCCGCTGGCGGCAACCGATGTGGTCTGGCCGATCCTCGGTCCCTACAGCCTCGCCCGCCTCAGCAAGCTCCACGACCTGCACGCAACCGATCTCGCTCGAGCATCGGGCCTCGCCATCGGGGCATGGGCTCGCTCACAGCCTTCCGGCTTCCGCCTTCAGCTCGACGAGCCGTCCCTGGGCCTGCGGCTCGACCCCACCGATGAGGCGCTGCGTGACGTCGCCTACGACGCCTTAGGGACCATCGACTCCGGCGTTGCGCCGCTAGTGACCGTCCAGTTCGGTGCCGCCTCTGCCGCGACCCTCAACGTGCTCGGTCGTCGCGGATACGCGGTACAGGTTCGGCTCGACCACGTCCTGTCCCTGGCCGGCACGCCCGCGTGGGATGCGCAGCCGGAGCACGTCGTCGCGGTGATGGAGGGCCGCAGCGTCTGGCCCGACGACTTCGCGGCGGTTCGCAGCACTCTCGGTAGCGTCGACGACGGGAAGGTAATTCGGATCGTTCCCTCGACCAGTCTGTCGTTCCTGCCCTACACCACCGAGGGCGAAGACCTGCCCGATGGGCTGCAGTTCGCGCGCCAGAAGGCCAGGACGCTCGCGACCTGGGCCGAGGCCCTCAATGGCGGTCCCGAGCCGCCGGCATCGCCGGCGACGCACGTCACCTGGCCCGCGGTGGGCGAGCTCACCCCGCGGGCCCCGCGTGCCGAACGCCGCGCGGCGCAGTCCGCCCTCGGTCTGCCCGCCTTCCCGACAACGACCACCGGCTCGCTCCCGCAGACCTCCGAGGTCCGCCACCTGCGATCGGCGCTGACCAAGAGCGAGCTCGACCAGGCCGGATACGACGCCGCCATCGCCACCCTGATCACCGATTCGATCGCCTGGCAGGAGCGGATGGGGTTGGATGTCCTCGTCCATGGTGAGTTCGAGCGGACTGACATGGTCGAGTATTTCGCCCAGCAGATGGACGGCTACCTGACCACGAAGCATGGCTGGGTCCTCTCGTACGGGAGCCGATGTACCCGCCCGCCGATCCTGGCGGCGCCGCCCACCATCTCGGAGCCGATGACGGTCGCCGAGTGGCGCCTTGCGCAGGCCGCCACCGACAAGCCGGTGAAGGGGATGCTGACTGGCCCAGTCACGATCGTGAACTGGAGCTTCCGACCGCCGGGCGTCCCGGACGACAAACTGTTCTGGGC
>JBDTYC010000059.1:0-8203 GCA_040005815.1 Chloroflexota bacterium | reverse complement strand
GGCGCGTGAGGCTGGCGGAGGGCGTGGCGAGAGAGGCGGGAGTCGTCATGGGACGTCCCGATTGTCGCACAGCGGGCCGTTCAGGCCATCGGCCGGGTTCATCTCTCGCAGCCGCCGGGCGACTGCACGACTCAGCCACCTCGAGTGTGACCCGCTCCGCGAGGCGACCGAGTGGCTGGCTGATTATCAGGCGTTCTGTGATGAGCGCGGCCTGCGTGGCCAATGGAGTCAGCGACGGATACGATCGGCTCGAGGAGCTGCTCGAAGGGATGGCGGTGCCCGCCTAACCACCAAGACAATGCACGACGCCCGCGGTGATAACCGGTGGTTCAGGGTTATCGGGCCCTGGCTTACGACGAATGGGCCGAGGGCCCAGTCTCGACGTCAGCGCGCAGCGAGAACCAGCTCGCTTGGTCGCAGCAGCGATTCGGCGGCCATCCGATCTGCCACCAAGTTGGTTGCAACGCCGTCGCGCTCCGCCTCCACAAAGATGCGGGTCAGCGTGTCGGCGATTCCCGCGAGGCGCGCATTCACCTGGTCGGCATCCCAGTGGAAGCGCTCCAAGCCGAGACCATAGATGATGCCTCCAGCGTTGGCAGCGTAGTCCGGGGCGTAGAGGATGTCCGCGGCACGAAGCCGCTCGCCGTCTTCCGGCTCAGCGAGCTGGTTGTTCGCGGCCCCACACACGACCTGGCATCGCAGGCGTCCGATTGTCTCCTTCGACAGGACCGACCCGATCGCGCACGGCGAGAAGAGGTCGCAGGCCGTTTCGAGAGCATGTGCCGAATCGACGGCGCGGATGTCGTCATGCCGGCGGACGACGTCCGCCACGCGGGCGGCGTCGACGTCGGTCACCATCAGGTCCGCGCCAGCATCGTGGAGCAGCTCGACCAGGCGTCCGCCGACCTCGCCCAGGCCCTGGACCAGAATCGATCGACCGCGCAGATCGCCGGATCCGAACCGATGGGCAAGGCTCGCGCGAATGGCATGCAGCATGCCGGCCGCAGTGCCCGGACTGGCGGTCCCTGCCCCACCGCGGCCGATGCTGCGGCAGAACACGTTATCGGTCACCTCGCCGATGACGTTCATGTCGTCTTCGGTGGTGCCCATGTCGGGGCCCGTAATGAACTGGCCGTCGAGTGAGTCGACTAATGAGCCGTACCGGGTCAGGAGGCCGGTCCGCTCGGGGCCGCCGGGAATCTCGCGAACCGCGAGCACCGCCTTTGCGCCGCCGATGGGCATATCGGCTAAAGCATTCTTGGCAGTCATGCCGCTTGAGAGCCGCAACGCGTCCTGCGCCGCATCGTCGAGGTCCGGGTAGCGGCGGATCCGGGTGCCACCCACCGCCGGCCCGCGGTGTGTCGAGTGGATGGCGATGTAGATCCAAGCATCCGTCGTGCGATCGTGGCGGATTACGAGCTCCTCGCCGTCCCATCGGGCCAGGTCGTCGAACCCCATTTCCATCCTCCAGCGAAATGTCGTCAGGTTACCTTACGGTTTCGCCTCAAATGGTAAGGTTGCCTTATGACCGATGTCAAGACCCGGGCGGGTGCTCTCTCGACACGTGAGCATCCTCATTTGGGCGTCCTGCTGAGCCGGGCACAGCGACTCCTCTACGACCGACTGCTGGAGCGATTCGCGGCAGCAGGCTTCGCGGACCTGCGCTATGCGCACGGAGGGGTGTTCTCCTTCTTACCCGAGTCGGGAATCCGCCTCACGGCGCTCGCCGAGCGCGCACGGATGACGAAGCAGTCGATGGGTGAGCTAGTTCGAGACCTCGAGTCACTTGGCTACGTCGAGCGCCGGCAGGATCCAGCCGACGGCCGCGCCAGGATCGTGGCCTTCACTGCCAAGGGAGCGCGCGCCAATGAGATCGGTGTGCGGGCGCTCCGCAATCTGGAGTTCGAGTGGGGTCGCCAGCTTGCGAGCGGGCGCATGGCTCAGCTGCGGGCCACCCTCGAAACGTTGACAGACGTTGGCGCTACCTAGGCCAGCGGTGATAACCAGTGGTTCTGCTTGTGCGCGGATCGGCCGGCTTACGACGGAAGGGCGAGGCCAAGGTCGGAGGCAACCGAGCGCCGCAGCACAGAGAGCGGCAAGGCCCCATGGCCCAGCACCGCGTCGTGGAAGCGGCGGATATCGAACGCGGCGCCAAGCGCGGTCTCGGCCTCGGACCGGAGCCGGCGGATCTCGAGCTGGCCGATCTTGTAGGCGAGCGCCTGACCGGGCCAGCCGATGTATCGGTCCACCTCATTGGCAATGTTGTTCAGGCCGAGCGCGGTGTGCGCCGTCATGAACTCGATCGCCCGGCCGCGCGACCAGCCCAGGGCGTGCATGCCGGTGTCGACCACCAGCCGCGAGGCACGCCAGGCGTCATACGAGAGCATCCCGATCCGGTCGAGGTCGCTGCTGTAGAGGCCCATCTCATCGGAGAGTCGCTCGGCGTACAGGCCCCAGCCCTCGACGAACGCCGTCGTCTCGGCGTGTCGCCGAAAGGCGGGCAGCTGCGCCAGCTCCTGGCCGATCGCGACCTGGAGGTGGTGTCCGGGCACCGCCTCGTGGAAGGCGAGCGCCTCGGCCTCGTAGCGCGGCCGGGTCTCGGGCGCGTAGGTGTTGATGTAGTAGCGCCCGGGCCGGCTGCCATCGTCCGGCGGCTCGCGGTAGTAGGCGATCGTCGAATGCTGCTCCTCGTGCGCCTGCATGCGAACGACCTCGCAGGCCGCCAGAGGGAGGCGTCCGAACCAGGCTGGGATTGCCGCCATCGCCCGGGACAGCGAGGCTTCGGCGACTGCCACGATCTCCTCGGCCGAGCTGAAATGGACTGATGGATCCCCGCGCAGGGCCGCCAAGGTCGCGGCAAGGTTGGCGGTTTCGAGCACTCGCTCGCCAAGCTCGGTGATCTCTGCGTCAACGCGGGCAATCTCGGCCAACCCGATGTCGTGGATCTCCTGCGGCGTCCGATCCGTGGTGGTGTGCGCCCTCGCCAGGCTGGCGTAAATCTCCGCCCCTCCGGGCAGGTGGCAGATGCCGACGTGCGCCTCGTCCCGCGCACCAGCCACGACCTCGCCGGCCAGGTAGGCCCGATATCGCCCCAATGCGGGCCGCAGGCCGTCGCGCACCGCGCCGGCGAGACCAACCTCGAAGGCGCGCCACGCGCCGTCGCTCCAGCCGGCATGCTCCGCATGCAGTGGCGCGAGCAGCGGCCACTCCTCGAGCGGACGCTCCAGCAGCTCGTCGAGCTGGGCGATGACGCGCCGCACCGATCCGGCCACCGGCAGCTTCCCGTCGGCCGAGCCACGGCGGAGCTGTTCGATCTGCTGGTCGACCCACGGCCCCATCGCCCACCAGCGGGCAAGCATCGACTCGCCATCGGCCACGTCGCGCAACGGCTGGTAAGACGGGATGTCGAGGAAGGAGGTCTGTGGCCCGCTCATCGCGTCGACCGTGTACGAGCGAGCGTCGGCCGCCAGGATGGCAAGCCGATCCCCGACCGCCTGCGCTAGCGCGGCCTGGGTGAGCGCTGCCTCCGAATCGGCCTCAGACAGGAGCGCCGCAACCGCGGCGTTGATCTCCTCGAACCGCCGGATCAGCCCCGCGCGGCCGTCCGGGGTGATGTCGCTCAGCCGGTCGCCGTAGCGGTGCTCCCCGATCGCCGTCCCCTGGGCCGGGTCGGCTGCCAGGGCGGCATCCCAGAACTCCTCGGCCAGCCGAGCCAGATCGGCTGTCACGCGGTGGCCATCACCGCGCGCTCGGCGAGCGCGATCGGCAGCGTGCCGGCGCCGGTGATCGCGTCGTGGAAGTCGCGAAGCGCGTCGAAATCGGCGATCGAGGTGCCGCGAGCTGCCAAGAACTTGTCGCGGATGCGCAGGATCTCGAGGCACCCGGTCAGGTAGGAGCTCGCCTGGGTCGGCCAGCTGCAGTAGCGGGTCACCTCGGCGATGGCGGTCGGCTCGGTCATGGAGGAGTGCTCGAGCATGAACTGCACCGCCTCCTCGTGCGTCATCTCGCCGAGGTGCAGGCTCGTGTCGACCACGATGCGGGCCGCCCGGAAGAGGGTCGCCTCGTACTGGTAGAGAACGTGGCGCAGGTCGTCGTAGAAGCCGGACTCGCGCATCATCCGCTCGGCGTAGAGGGCCCAGCCCTCCGCGAAGTAGCTCGTGCCGAAGACCTGGCGCACCGCCGAGGGATTGAGCTTCGCCATCACCAGGTGCCAGTGATGTCCCGGATAGGCCTCGTGCACGGAGGTCGACGGGATGCTGGGATAGCAATTCGACTCGAGCCGTTTGGCGACCTCGGCCTCACTCGCCTCGTCCGGCGGGAAGGGAACGAAGAAGTGGCCCTTCATCGAGTCGGAGAAGGGCGGCGGGTCCTGGTAGGAGGCGACCGCCAGCACCGGCCGCTGGAAGGGCGGCGACGGCTCGACGATGCACTCCTCGCCCGCCGGGAAGGAGACAAGCCCCTTCTCGTGCAGGAAGGCGCGTGCCCGCGCGGTCCAATCCTCGTAGCCGACGCGCATCGCCTCCGGGTCCGCAGGCCGGTCGTGGTTCAGCTCGAGGACCAGCGCATGCCAGTCGTCGTGACCGGCAATCTTGTGCGCGGTGGCACGCATATCGGCTGTGAGCGTCTCGATCTCGGCGCGTGCGCGCTCGCGCAGCTCACGTGAGGTCGTTCCGAGCAACTCGGCGTCGCGCAGCACGGCGTCGTAACGTGCCTCGCCGAAGGCCCAGTCGCCGGTCGCGTTCGGCTCCATCGCCTCGAGGAAGGAGGCGTAGGCCTCGAGCGCATCGGCCGCATCGGCACCGGCAGCCTCCAGCTCAGGACGGTTGGCGGGCTCGACCTGGGCCGGAAGCAGCTCACGTGTGTAGTGCGCCCCGGCGCGCGCCTGGTTCACGGCTCGCTTCAAGAGCAGGGCGGGCACCATGTCCGGCCGCAGGTTGGCCTCAGCCGCCTTCAGCTGGGCAGGGATGCCCCGCAACCGCTGGATCGCGCTCCTCACCAGGTCGGCCTCCGGTCGGAGCCGATGCAGGAAGAGGATGAAAACCCCATCTAGGCCGGGGTTCATGTAGGTGTCGGGGCTGCGTCGCCAGAGCTCCCACTCGTCGTAGATAGCCCGCTCGGAGAGGCTGGCCACCAGGAGGTCGCGGTCGATCGCCTCGTCGAAGCTGAGGGTGGCGCTGTCAACTGCGCGGAATCGGCTGAGCCACGCATCGTCGGAGCGGCGGCGCCGCTCGAAGGCATCGGCCGAGAGGTCGTCGAGCTGGTCGTCGTAGGCCGCCAGACCCAGGGCACTGGCCTGGACCGGGTGCTCGGCGTGGTACTCGGCGAGGAACTCGGCAGCCAGGTCTGAGAAGGAGCTCACAGTTCTACCCTCGAGCGCGGGAGGACCATGCCGCCCCGCATCGGCTTCCGTTGGCATGCGGATCGACGACCATTTGCCCCCTGCTGGTCGCCGTCACGCCGCATTCTATGCTGGTCGAACAGGTGTGGCCACGGCGGTCGGCTATCCTTCCGCCTCATGGGTGCCACCGAGACCGTTGACCTCTTCTTCGAGCTGATCAACGACGACCGCCGCGAGGACGCGATCGCCCTCTTTGCCGAGCACGCAGTACTGGGCGTCTCAGTCCCCGGCTCCGACGAGCGGACCAACCTTCGCGGCCGGGACAAGGTCGGCGGCTGGTTCGTGCGCGCCGGAGACGGGTTCCGGATGTATGCCAACGACGGCCGCAGCATGGGAGCGAGCTACATCGCCGATCTCACTGTCATGCGCCCGGGCGCTCCGTCAATGCATGTCGAGGCCAACTTCCGGGTGGAGGATGCCCACATCGTGAGCCTCTTCCTGCAACCGCTCTAGACACGAGGGTCGCTTGCCCCGGCTAGTGGCCCCGGCCCTTCCCCTTTTCCTTTCCACCCCCACCGCTCCCGCCACCACTCCCGCCGGCGCTGCCGCTCGCCTGCGCCGTGCCACAGGCCTCGATCAGGCCGGCGACCTGCGCTTCGGCATCTGACTGGGACATGCCCGCGATCTCGGCCGGGTCGAGCGTGGCATTGCACGCATCGGCGTAGTCGGCCATCAGCTGCGAGAGCCAGGCGGGAGCCGGCGTCGTGCTGGGGAGGGTCTCATCGCCCGCGGCCGGCTTCCCGGGGCCCAGGATCGCCGCGACCAGCAGGGCCGTCACGAACAGGCCGGCAAGGCCCCACGCAACCGGCATGGTCGAACGCCCTCGCCGCACGAGGCGCTCCTCGAGCGTCGGGGGCGGCGGCGCAACGGGCGTGACCGGGATCAGCACCGTGTCGGCCTCGCGCTCCGCGGGGTTCAAGATTGGGAAGGCCCGCAGCGTCGCCGCCACGAAAACGGCGTCCGGCGGCCGCTCCGACGGGTTGTTGGCAAGGCAGGCGCGGGTGATCTCTGCCAGGGCTGGCGGGACGCCCGGCATCGGCGGTGGCCCGGCTGCGTGCGCCTGGGCCAATGGGAGCGGGGCCATCGCCTTGAAGGGAGGGTTGCCGGTGAGCATCTCGAACAGGACGGCCCCCAGCCCGAACAGGTCCGTGCGCGGCCCCGCAGCGGTTCCGGCCAGCTGCTCGGGAGCGATGTAGGCAGGCGTCCCCACTACCATCCCGGTCTGGGTCAGTCGCTCGGCATCCGCCTCCAGCGAGTGTGCAATCCCGAAGTCGGCCAGGTGGGCGTGACCCTCGACGTCGAGAAGGATGTTCGACGGCTTCACGTCGCGGTGGATGATCCCTCGCCCGTGCGCCTCGGCCAGCGCCTCTGCCGCGTCTGCGCCAATCTCCGCTGCGGCACGGGCCGGCAGCGCCCCCTCGCGTAGGCTCCACGACCCTGGCGCGCTATGGGAAGAGGTCCTGCTCGCGACCCATGACCAGCGCTGAAGCAGCGCCATCCTCGGCCGCCGAGTACTCGTAGCCGCGGACGATCACCACTGGCCGGCCCGCGACCTTCCCGCCGGCAAGGTCCGCCGCCGATGCCAGCTCATCGGCCACCGCGATGACGGTCGAATGCATGACCCGACCGTCGGCATCCTCGGTGCCGCGCAGGTCCACCAACGCCTCCAGTCCGGCGCAGCCGATCGCGACATTGACGATCCCGTTCCGCCAGGGACGCCCGAACGAGTCGCTGATCACGACCGCGGGCTGCGCCCCGGTCAGCTCGCCGAGCCGATCGCGCAGCCCGCGCGCAGATGCGTCCGCATCCACCGGCAGCAGGGTCGCCACATCGCCGCTGCCGACATTGGAGAGGTCAACACCTGCGTTGGCGCACACGAAGCCATGGCGCGTGCGCGAGATGATCAGCCCGCCCGGCGCCATGCGCAGCACCTCGGCGCTCTCCTGGAGGACCAGCTCGACCTGCCGGGGATCCTTCCCCCACTTCGCCGCCCATGCCTGCGCCTCTGCTCGCGGGGTGACGGATGCCAGCTCGACCACCCGGCCCTCGGCCTTGCTGACGACCTTCTGGGTGACGACCAGGACATCTCCCGCCTCGAGCCCGACGCCGACGACCGCAGCGGCCTCGGCGATCCGCGCCGCCAGATCGTCGCCGGGCTTGATCTCCGGGATGCCATCGAGCGCGAGGAGCGAGATCACGCCGCGTCGCCCAGCTCGATCCAGCGCGCGAGGTCGGCCGGCGTATCCAGGTCGAACGCGAGTCCGGGCCGATGCACCTCCAATATCGGGACGCCCGCCTCCGCGGCCTGGGCGAGATGCGCTTCGAACGACCCAACCCCGAACCGGAACGCAATCGCGTTGGGCGGTCGCAGGGCGAGGCCGTTCGTGCCACTCCCCGCGCGGTCCGGCGCGATCGCCACGCCTCGCGCCGCCGGCAGCGCGTCGAGGAGCGCAGCCACGTCATCGGTCTGAAGGTTGGGAAGGTCGCCGTGCAGGATGAGGAGCGTGGCGACATCGTCGACGATGGCCTCGTGGCGTGCCTGCTCGAGCCCAGCGTTGAGTCCCAGCCCGAGCTGCACCACCAGGTGGGCGCCCGCTGCCAGGACGAGTGGCGCGAGCGCCTCCGACGGCGTGATCACGACCACGTCGTCGCACGTCTCACGGGCGATCCGCAGGACCTGCTCCAGCAGGCGGCGCGCGAGCGCTTCGCGCTCACCGTCGTCGAGCACCGGCGAGAGACGGGTTTTGGCGGCGGCCAGGCCACGGTGCGGCACGATGATCCGGACGCTCACCCGCGGAGCATACC
>JBDTYC010000058.1:0-8212 GCA_040005815.1 Chloroflexota bacterium | reverse complement strand
CCAGCTCCTGCACGGCCGTCGAGCCGGCCTCGCGGATGTGGTAGCCGCTGATGCTGATCGTGTTCCAGCGCGGCATCTCGCGCGTCCCGAACTCGACCGTGTCGGTCACCAGCTTGAGCGACGGGGCGGGCGGGAAGATGTACTCCTTCTGGGCGATGAACTCCTTGAGGATGTCGTTCTGCAGCGTCCCGGTCAGCTGTGCACGCGGCACGCCCATCTTCTCGGCCGCCACGATGTACATCGCCCAGATCATGGCGGCGGGCGAGTTGATGGTCATGCTCGTACTGATCTCGCCGACCGGCAGCCCCTCCAGCAGGATCTCCATGTCAGCCAGGCTGCTGACCGCCACGCCACACGTCCCGAACTCGCCGGCGGCGAGCGGCTCGTCGTGGTCATATCCGTACAGGGTCGGCATGTCATAGGCGATAGAGAGCCCGGTGCCTCCCGCGGCGATCAGCTTCTTGAAGCGGTCGTTCGTGTCCTCGGCGGTGCCAAAGCCGGCGAACATGCGCATCGTCCAGAGGCGGCCGCGGTAGCCGGTGGGGTGGATCCCACGGGTGAAGGGCGGCCCGCCGGGAACGCCGACGTCATCCGCCTGGCTCCAGCCGTCAGCTGCACCCGCCGGAGAGCTGAAGCGGTAGCGCGGTCGGTCGCGGTCGGGGTCGTTGGCGGGGTCGGTGAGATCGGCGGGGGTGTAGAGGCGGTTGATCTCCACCCCCGACTGGGTGATGAATCGACGCTTGCGCTCGCGATCAGGTGGTGGCTGGCTCACGCGGCCCATATTGGCGGCTGGACCGATGCCGTCGCAACCGACCGCTCTACGGATAGAGCCCACGCATCGCGGTCGCCTCCGCCACTCGACCCACGGCAACCATCATCGCGGCCCCACGCAGGTCGACCCGCTCGCGCTCGGCGGTGGCCAGCACGCCGGCAAAGGCGGCCTCCATGATCCGCTCCAGCTCCGAGGCGATCTCGCGCTCCGCCCAGTGGAATGCCTGCGTGTCCTGCACCCATTCGAAGTAGCCCAGCAGTAGGCCACCGGCACTGCACAGGATGTCGGGAATGACCTGCACGCCGCGATCGCGCAGGATCACATCGGCCTCTGGGGTGGTGGGAGAGTTGCCGGCCTCGGCCAGGATGCCAGCCCGTAGGGCGTCCGCCGCGGCAGCAGTCACCTGGTTCTGGAGCCCCGCCGAGACGAGGACGTCGCAATCCAGGCCGAACAGCTCCGCCCGGTCGATCGGCTCGGCGCCGGGGCTGCCGGCGATCGACTCCCGTTGCCGAATCCAGTCGACCGCCGCGGCCACGTCGATCCCGGATGCGTTGGCGACAGCCGCACGGTCATCTGCGATCCCGACGATGCGCGCACCGGCTGCCGAGAGCATCTCGGCCAGGGTCGTGCCCACCCGGCCGAAGCCCTGGATCGCCACGCGCGCCTCGCCGAGCGCAAGGCCGCACGCGCGGGCGGCCGCGGCGATGCAATGGAAGGCGCCGCGGCTGGTGGACTCGCGGCGACCGCGGGTGCCGCCGATCGCCATCGGCTTGCCCGTCACCACCCCGGGCACGGTGTGCCCGCGGTGCATGCTGTAGGTGTCCATGATCCAGGCCATGGTCTGCGACCCGGTGTTCACGTCGGGGGTCGGGATGTCGCGTTCCGGCCCGATCAGGAGGCTGATCTCGGTCGCGTAGCGCCGGGTCAGGCCCTGCCGCTCGTCCTCCGACAACCGGCGCGGGTTCACGATCACCCCGCCCATCGCCCCGCCCCACGGCACCTCCAGCAGCGCCGCCTTCCACGTGTTCAGCATCGCGTTGGCGCGGACCAGGTCCAAGGTGAGATCGGCCGTGTAGCGCACGCCGCCGGTGGCCGGGCCGCGGTTCAGGTTGTGTTGCACGCGATAGCCGGTGAAGACCTGCACCGACCCATCGTCGAGGGTGACCGGGAAGTTGACCTCCAGCTCACGCTTGGGGACACGGAGGACTCGGTGCATCCCCTCGTCGAGTTTGAGGCGCTCCGCGGCGACGTCGAGGTCGCGCTGCGCCGAATCCCATACGTTGTCCCGTCTGGCAGCCATTCGGGGCACAGGCTACCCCCAAGCCACCCGCGGGTGGCACACTGATCGCTCCATCCAATCCCGATGTGCCGGCGGCCCAGGCATGGCCGCACCGGCACGCAACGCGACCAGGAGGCAGCCATGGCCCCGCGCGTGATGACCGTCAGCGGCCCGATCCCCCCCGAGCGAGTCAGCTTCACGCTCCCGCATGAGCACACCGGCATCTATCTCTGGCACATTCAGGACCGATGGGACTACTGGGAGCTGACCCCCGACGAACCGACCCTCATCGACGAGCTGGCCGACTTTCGGCGACGCGGCGGCTCGACCCTGGTCGACCTGACGCTCGACGGCGTGGGCCGTGACCCGGAGCGGCTGCGCCGCCTCGCCACCAAGACGGGGGTGCAGCTGGTGATGGGCTGTGGCTGGTACCGCGGGGCGTACTACCCGCCCGAGGCGCGCATCGACCGCCGGACCGTGGACGATCTTGCCGCCGAGCTCGTCGCCGAGTTCCGCGACGGGGTGGCCGGCACCGGCGTCCACCCGGGGATCATCGGCGAGATCGGCACCGACAAGCCGTGGGTCAGCGCCACCGAGGAGCGGGTCCACCGCGCCGCCGCCCGAGCGTCGGTGGCCACCGGGATGGCGATCAGCACCCACGCGATCATGTCGCCGGTCGGCCTCGCCCAGTTGCAGATCTTCACCGACGAGGGCGTGGATCCGGGGAGGGTCGTCATCGGCCACGCCGATTCGTACCCGGTCCTCGACCACTACCTGGCCATTCTCGATCGTGGCGCCAACCTGGAGTTCGACTTCATCGGCCACCGATTCGGCACCGAGGAGGCCGCCGAGCCGCGGCTGGTCGAGCTGATCGTCGAGCTGCTGGAGCGCGGCTATGGAACCCAGCTGCTGCTCAGCCAGGACGTCTGCCACAACACCCAGCTGCGGGCCAACGGCGGGTTCGGCTATGCGTACCTGCAGCAGCACTTCCTGCCGACGCTGCGCACTGCGGCCGTGGCGGAGGGAGAGATCGCGCAGATGACGATCGACAACCCGCGCCGCATCCTGACGATCGGGTAGTGGCTCGTGCCTGATTCCCGCGACCCTGCCGCCGACCTGCGGCGGATCGCCTTCCTCCTCGAGGTCGCCAGCGAGCCGACGTTCCGGGTACGCGCCTTCCGCAACGCGGCGCTGCTGGTCATGGGTCTGCCCGCCGCAGAGCTCGCGGAACGGACCCGGCGCGGGACCCTGCGTGACATCCCGGGAATCGGCGAGGTGCTGGCGCGGACGATCGCCGAGTCGCTGCGGGGCGAAGAGCCGGTCTACCTGCGCCGCCTGGAGGCGACCGGCGGCCAGCCGATCGCGGACCTGGGCGCCGCGCTTCAGGCTGCCCTGCATGGCGACTGCCACGTCCACTCGGACTGGTCAGATGGCGGCTCTCCGATCCGCGAGATGGCCGAGGCGGCGCGCGACCTGGGCCACGACTACATAGTGCTGACCGACCACTCGCCGCGGTTGACCGTCGCCAACGGGCTCACGGCCGCGCGCCTGGAGCAGCAGCTCGACGAGGTCGCCCTGCTGAACACGGAGCTGGCCCCGTTCCGGATCCTGACCGGGATCGAGGTCGACATCCTCAGCGACGGCAACCTGGACCAGGATCCAGCACTCCTCTCCCGCCTCGACCTGGTCGTCGGCAGCGTGCACTCCGAGCTGCGGATGGACGAGAAGCCGATGACGAAGCGACTGGTGATGGCGCTCGCCAATCCGCACCTTGACGTCCTGGGCCACATGACCGGGCGGATGGTGATGGGGAAGCGACGTCGGCCACCCTCCGCGCTCGATGCCGATATCGTCTTCGCCGCCGCGCTGCGCTTCGACAAGGCAATCGAGATCAACTCGCGCCCCGAGCGCCTCGACCCGCCTAAGCGGATCCTGCGCCTGGCGGTCGAGGCGGGCTGCCGCTTCACGATCGACTCTGACGCTCACGCGCCGGGGCAGCTGGCCTGGCTCCCGTTCGGCTGTGATCGGGCTGCGGCGTGCGGAGTGGAAGAGGCCTCGCTCGTCAACGCCATGGGTGTCGAAGGGCTCCTCGCCTGGACCGCGGCGCACGAGGCGTCCTAGGCGCGATTCGCCTTACACTTGGATCCCGCCCCGCCACAAGGAGATCAGACGATGTCAGTCGCGAAGGTCACGGAGCTCAGCTGCACCTCGACGGAGTCGTTCGAGGACGCCGTCCGCCAGGGAATCGCACGAGCCAACAAGACGTTGCGCGGGGTGCGCGGCGCATGGGTCAAGGAGTTGCGGGTCAACACCGACAAGGACGGCGCGCTCGAGTTCCAGGCCAACATCCTGGTCACCTTCATCCTCGAGGGATGAGGTCAGGAGGCTACGCCTCGGCGAGCCCGATCCGGTGCTCGCGCCGGACGAAGCGTCCCCGATAGGTCGGGTTTGAGACACGTGCATTGACCGTCGCCGCGTCGAGCGGCTTGGCGGTGCGCGGGGCCTGGTAACGACCACGCTCCACGATCGCCGTGGCCAGCTCGGCAGCCGTCCGCGGTCCGAGTTCGGCGATCACGGCGGCGATCTCGTCGTGCAGCCCAACCTTTGGGCCAGCCTGCCTGGCTGAGGCTCGGCTGCCTTCCTTCCTCGGCCGTCCTGGTCCGCGCTTCGCGGGTGCCGGAGCGGCCTCGGCCGGAGCCGCCTCGGCCGGAGCCGCCTCGGGTGTCGGGTGTGCAACAGGGGCATCAGAGGCGGGGGCTGCACTCATCCGGTCGAGGCGCTGGAACAGCTCGTCCACCCTGGCGGTGAGGGCAGCCAGCGCATCGGGCCCAGGAGCTGACGAAGCTGGCGCCGGAGCGCCACCGCGAGCCGCATCCAGCCGCTCCTCCACCCAGCGGGTCACGAGCTCGCCGGGACGGATCCCGGCCTCGGCCGCGAGGAGCTTCAGAGAGCCGAGGCGTCGCGGGTCCAGGCGAATGGACATCCCACCGTCGTCCATCGGCCGTGGGGCGAAGCTGGCTGGCCGGACAGGTCGCGAGTCGAAGTTGCGCTCACGGGGCGGCCCCGAGTACTCGGAGCGCTCGCGCGGCGGTCGGTCGCCGAACGTCGGGCGGTCCCGCTGCGGGCGATCGCCGAAGGTGGGGCGGTCCCCAGCAGGTCGTCCGGATCCGCCGGGTCGGCCGCCGCCAGGGCGTCGGTCAGGTCGTCGATCGTATGGCATCGGCTCCACCATAGCCGCTGCGTGACCACGGCGCCAGCACGCGACTCAGAAGCTGCCCCCGCCACCCCCGCCACCCGAGCTTCCGCCACCGCTGAAACCGCCCCCGCTCGAGGAGGAGGACGAGGGAGGCGACGAGCCGATGCTGCCGACCGCGCTGAACATGCCCCCGATGTCCGGCATCCCGGATCCGGAGAAGATGCCGCCGCTGGCCATGCCGTCGCCGACCGAGGAGGGCGCGCTTCCCAGCCAGAGCGGGTAGTAGCCGCCGGTGGTCCTCGCCGGATCCTTCGCCCGGTCCTCGAGGTTGCGCCGCAGCACATCGGCGACCTCGCCGTGCAGGCCCAGGGCGAAGCCCCACACGACCGCCTTGTCGGGGGTATCGGCGAAGAGCTTGACGGTCGGGTCGGCGACCACCTGCTCCATGCTGCGAGCCTGTTCCATCGTCTTCTGCAGGGTGCGCCGATAGGCCTTGAGCATGGCGTCGACGTATGCGCCATTCGGGGTCCGCTGCGACATTGCCTGCCCGAAGGCCCAGGTCGCCACCCCGCCGACGCCGGTGGCCGCGCCGAGCAATGTGAGGCCCGACATCGGGATGAGGAAGCCGGCCGCCACGAAGAGCCCACCGAGCGCCATCTCGCCCAGGCCGATGAAGCTCCAGCGCTTGATGAGGGTCGAAGGGCGTCGCGTGAACCACCCCAGGCGGACGACCTCGTCCTCGAGCCCGTCGCGGACCGGCTCCAGCACGTCGTTCAGCTCCCAGAGTCGCTCACGCGAAATGGTCGTGCCACCGCGCGCCTGCTGCCGAACGAGCTCCCAGGCGCTGCGCTCCGCCCTTCCCATACGGCCGTCGCGGGGGGCCGCCTCCAGCAGCTCGATGGCAGGGTCGAGGAGCGGGTTGGGCTCGTCGTCGGACTTCACCTTGCCGGCCCGGTCGAGGTTCTGGAACCCCATCCGGCCCGTGCTGGCGAGCTCCATCAGCAGCGTGTTCATCGAGTGGCGGTTGGACTTGCCCTGACGGACCACGGTCGCAAGGGGCGGCGTCATGTCCGCTGGAGGCCCGGCCATCAGGATCGACGGTGAGTCGAGGACCTCCGGGTCGTCACCCTCTCGACGCCAGGCGAAGAAGGCGAACCCGGCGATGATCAGGAAGGCGAGCGGAGCGCCGATGAGGCCCACTACGCCGTTGAGCTGGCGCAGGAAGTTCAGGCGGGCGGTTGCCGCGGGGGTGATCGCCACGTCGATCAGGTCGACCGCGCTGATGAGCCCGCCGCCGACCTGTCCCTGCTCGGCCGCGGGGAGGATGACATCGTCGAAGACCGATTGCAGATCCCCCTGCGACAGGTAGCCGCGCAGGAACCCGGCACCGGCGTAGTAGTGGGCCTGCCCATGTTGCAAGCCGGGCTCGAAGCTGATGAGGATGACCAGGCCGTCGTCGAAGCCCGCGCGACCCACTCCCCACTGTTCGAGCAGCGCCTGGGCCGCGGCCTGGTTCGACTCCGGCGTGGCCGATGGGTCGAGCTGGACGTAGATCGCGATCTCCGCGCCACTCCGCGCCTCGATGGCATCGATCCGATCCTCGAGCGCCGCCTCGATTCCCGGCTCGAGGGCTCCGGCCAGGTCGTAAACGGCCTGGTCGTTGACCGGGTTGGGGAACCTCTGCGCGCTGGCCCCGGTTCCCGGGAAGCCGAACACGCTGAAGGCGATGATCACCGCCCAGAAGATGAAGAGAAACGAGCTGCTGATCAGGCGGAAGACGCGAGTCACACCCACCGCAGCAGGATAGTCGGCCGGAGCCGACTAGGCGCAGTCGACCCCCACGCTGGCTGGCGCCTGCGGCAGCCCCGGGATGCGCTCGGTGAAGGTGACGGTGCGGCCAGCGTCCACCGGCGGTGAGACCGTCGAGCGGATGCGCAGCACCAGGTTGGAGCCATCCCGAGCGGTGAGCTGGCATTTGGCCCGGCCGGTGCGCGTCCCCTCGTTCGTGACTTGCAGCTCCACCACCACCGCGTCCGGTGGGTCGGCGTCCCAGCGCAGCGCCTCGCCGCGGAACGGCCCGATCCCGCGCAGGGAGAGGCTGGCGGCGACCGCCATGATGACCACGCCCACGACGATCGCGACCACGATCGTGCCGTGGTACTGCGTCGCCGACGGGGTGGCCATCCCGGCGCGGTTGCAGACCTCGCAGATCGTCTGGTCGGGGCCGATCTGGCGGCCGCACTTGATGCAGCTACGGCGCGGTCGCGGGTCGCCCTCGGTCACCTGGTCGGTGCCAGCCGCTCGCCGGCGCGGATTGGTACGGTCAGCCAGTTCTCCGGCGGGGCCAGCGGGCAGCTCCAGATCGGGTCGTACACGCACGAGGGGTGAAACGCGTAGTTGAAGTCGATCACCAGCTCGTCGCCGTTCGAGCCGAGGTCCGCGCCCTTGCCCGAGTCCCACAGGTAGCGGCCGCCGCCGTATGTCTCGGTGCCGCTGGTGGCATCGCGAAACGGGATGAAGATGCCCCCCGCGTATTCGTTGAGCCAGTAGACGGCCAGCCGAACTGGCGTGTTGTCGGTGAGGAAGGTGACCCAGCCGATCCTGGCGTACGGCATCGTCGCGCCGGGTCCGGAGCGTGGAACGTCGAAGGATGGAGCGTCCGGATCAGCCTCGAGCTGCGCACGCAACGCAAGGTCGGGCGCATACCTCCAGTAGGCCAGCCCGCGGAAGTCGCGCCGGCCGGCGAGTGGCACCGGCGACGAGGGGTGGGAGGCGAAGAGCCGATCCTTGGCGGCGCGGAAGCCAAGCAGCCGGGCCGGCTCAGCGCGTGGGTCGTTCCGCAGCGTTTCGTAGCCCGCGGCCACGCGGCGGCGCCAATCGGCCAGGTCGAGGTGTTCGGACATCGGTCCGCGAAAGTGTACGGGCGGCGCCGCCGGAAGGCTGCGCCGCCCGCATCGGTGACCGA